>NZ_JAJKHN010000009.1:0-92990 GCF_020982715.1 Bacteroides sp. 1_1_30 | reverse complement strand
AAAAAACACACCAGCCACAAGCCCTGAAAGGGCGGAACTGTATACAATTATGCCCTTTCAGGGCGCAAATTCAGATTACCGTTTTTTCGTAGGGCGTTGCCCTACGCTATATAATTAAGCCCTTTCAGGGCACTCCGCAAAATTATCATTTCTCATAGATTTTCCATTCCCACAATCCAGCATCTCCCCTGCGGATATGAAGACGAAGATAACGGGCCTCCCCTATCTCCTTCGCCAAATGCGGAGAGCGCACTTCTACTTTAGCTTGTTCGGCACATGTCCGCCAGTTTTTTCCATCCATCGATTTTTCTAACCGCCACGTATGTCCTTCAGTAGGGCGGGTAAAGTAAAACTGACATTCGTTGACATTGCGAATCCCTTTTAAATCCACCGTAATGAATGGACTGCTATCCGTATCGGCTGCCATCCAACGAGTTCCATTCGATTCATCGGCTACATGAGCAGCCTGATAAGTATGCGTTCGAGTATAATTCTTCACGGAGGCTTTCTCCGGTAGAGGCTGGTTAGGCTGTGTTTCAATGCTAACCACAGAAGTGCGCGGTTCTTTCTCGCTGGAAGCATAAAAATGTGACTGCAAAGACAAATTCGTCCGTTTCTCTTGTGGAGCTGCCAGGTACCCCACTCCACGCATATCAGGAACTAAAGTTTTAATTGTTCCGTCATCATTAAATTCCATCCGGTTAGCATATACCTGCCGGGTGGTTCCACCATCTCCGTATTCAAGATAAAGAAAGATATACTCATCCGTTCCTTCATCGTAGAACACATTGCCATGCCCCGGTCCCCACACTTGATTTTCGGGAGAAGAAAACAAAAAGATATCGTTGCCTTCCGGTTTTACAAAACCTGTAAGAGGAGATTCGCGGCTCATCATGTATGCATTTGCATAATTCTGATGACCGCTCAATGTATAAATATAATAATAGATACCTTTACGTTTAAACATTACGGGTCCCTCGGAATATCCCTGACGGGCTGTTTTCAATGTCACCGGTTCCCCATCCAAATGAAGCCGGTCAGCAGAAAGACGTGCCGCATTCCGACGACGCCAAAAGATATATCCCGTACCGTCATCATCAATAAAAGGCTCTCCGTCGATATCATCAATAATGGCAGGGCTATCTACTTCTTCTCCGGAAACAAAAAGCCCTTTTCCTTCAGTAAACCGGAAAGGCCCCTCCGGACGATCTGCAACAAGCACATAAGTCCCCATCTTATCACCGGGCTTGACAAAGGTAACATATAAATAAAACTTTCCATCGTGTTCAATCACTCTCCCGGGAGCCCAATACCGGAAATATCCTTTTTTCTTTTCACCTTTATCATTCGTATATTCATATCCTTTCGACCAGTCGAAATCACTAATATGAGAACCCTCAAAGCTCCAGTTTACAAAATCTTTCGACTTCCACACGACAGGTGTTCCGGCACGTTCAAGACCATAATCCAAATCAGTGGTTCCGTAAAGATAATAGGTATCACCAAACTTAGAAACGGAAGGATCCGCCACATTATCGGGGATTAAAGGATTATAAGTACGATTGGCTATCAATGCCTCCACCACGGAAGCATCTACCGCAAACGCCGTTCCATGACGGATACCTCTCGGAAAAGAAACTTGATCGGACACGTCTTCCCATGTTTCGCCATGATCTAAAGAGCGAACGGCACCATAACGATGATCGCGGTATTTATCGAAATAAACATAAAGCGTATCACCGACAAAAAGAGGAGCAGGTCCTTCCGCCCAATACTTTCCTGTAATAGGCGCCGATACTTTGGTCGGGAATCCTTTTTCTATCTTTTTTGTACGCGTAACGCGCAAATTCTTTTCCGGCGGATTGGAATTCTCATTCTTGACTATCATTATCAGGTCTCCCAGCTTCGGATCTTTCACAATAGCAGCGTCAATCACACTGAAATCAGGGTTGAAAAACATCTTTGTCTTTGAGAAAGTGCGGAAATCCTTTGTTGTCACATAATAAATACGATGATTCAATCCCTTCTCGCTTTCGCTGGTAGGTATTTCCTTGTGACGACCGGGGATGGTAGTTGCCCAAAAGATATAGTAAGTTTGCGAAGGTTCGTCATAAAAGAGTTCAGGTGCCCAACAATTATGGGCAGTCGGCTCGTGCATCATCACCGGAATAGCCTGTTGTTCACTCCAATGAATTAAATCACGAGAAGAGGCATGGCCGATAATCCGATCAGTCCAACTGGAAGTCCAGACCATGTGGAAAGTTCCGTCCGGAGCCTGACAAATACTCGGATCTCGCATTAATTTATCTTTACCGACGGAAGGTATCAGATAAGACTGTCCGCCATTCAAAGGCATCCAATTCATCCCGTCATAACTATAAGCTAAATGCAATCCATCTTTACTGTCATTGATGAAATAAGAAAAGAGATAAGCAGTCTTACCGGCGAAGATTGTCATTACCGAGCAAAGACTTAGAGCCATCCAAACAACTACTTTTTTCATGGTTCCTTTTAAGATTAAAAAGTTTACCCCGCAAAGATAAGGTATCTCCCAACCTCCTCAAAGATAAAGAGCATGGACAATATTTCAAATCCATGTAGTTTTGTACACCATCCGTCCTATAAGTGCATTTTGATACAATATTCTATGTATCTGTACATCTTTCTATTTACTAAACCCTTAAAAAGCTCTACTTTAGCGGCAGATTTTAAAATAGAGATGAAAAACATATCAATTCTATATATCATGAAACAACTTTTAGTAAGTATTGCCATCGTATTTGCCTCTATACTGACCGTAACGGGGCAAAATCATTCTTTCAATTTATCCGGCAAATGGAATTTCCAGATAGACCGGGAAGATATCGGCACCAAGGAACAATGGTTCAAAAAAAGCCTTGATGATCAGATTAATCTCCCCGGCTCCATGCCCGAAAAGCTGAAAGGAGATGAAGTAACCGCCCGCACCCGGTGGACTGGAAGCTTGTACGACAGCTCTTACTATTTCAATCCATACATGGAAAAATACAGAATAGAAGGGCAAGTGAAACTTCCCTTTTTCCTGACTCCCGACAAACATTATGTAGGGGTAGCCTGGTATCAAAAGAAAGTTACAATACCTTCCAACTGGAAAGGAGAAAGAATCACTCTTTTCCTGGAACGCCCGCACATCGAAACGACCGTATGGGTCAATCAACAGAAGCTCGGTATGCAGAACAGTCTTTGTGTCCCTCATGTGTATGATCTGACTTCGGCTGTTACTCCCGGCAAAACTTGCCTGATTACTATCCGCATCGACAACCGCATCAAAGAAATCAATGTAGGTCCCGACTCTCACAGCATCACCGACCAGACCCAAGGTAACTGGAACGGAATCGTAGGACGAATTGAATTACAAGCCACTCCTAAAGTTCATTTTGAAGACATCCAGATATACCCTGATTTAAGCAATCAGAAAGCACTGGTACGCATGAACATACAGTCTGCCTCTTCCACCAAAGGAGATATTATACTTTCTGCCGAAAGTTTCAATACGGACACTCAACACAAAGTAGTTCCTGTTCAGCAAAGCTTCCATATCCGTCCGGGAGACAATGCGATAGAGATGGAACTTCCTATGGGAAAAGATTTCCTCACATGGGATGAGTTCAATCCTGCACTGTATAAACTGACGGCAAAACTGACCAACGGTAAACAGGCCGACATCAAACAGGTACAATTTGGAATGCGCGATTTCAAGATAGAAGGAAAATGGTTCTACGTCAATGGTCGCAAAACAATGCTTCGCGGCACAGTGGAAAACTGTGATTTCCCATTGACCGGTTATGCTCCAATGGACGTAGCTTCCTGGGAGCGGGTGTTCCGCATTTGCCGCAACTATGGTTTGAATCACATGCGTTTTCATTCTTTCTGCCCGCCGGAAGCTGCTTTTATCGCAGCCGATCTAGTCGGTTTCTATCTGCAACCGGAAGGTCCGAGTTGGCCGAATCACGGACCAAGATTGGGTAACGGTCAGCCAATTGACAAATATCTGATGGACGAAACAATTGCCCTGACTAAAGAATACGGAAATTATGCATCTTACTGTATGTTGGCTTGTGGTAACGAACCTTCCGGACGCTGGGTGGCATGGGTGAGCAAGTTTGTCGATTATTGGAAAGCGACAGATCCGCGTCGTGTATACACAGGAGCTTCCGTAGGAAACAGCTGGCAGTGGCAACCTCACAATGAATACCATGTGAAAGCCGGAGCACGCGGTTTGAGTTGGGCAGGTGCGCAACCGGAAAGCAAATCGGATTATCGTGCAAGGATAGACACCGTGAAACAACCGTATGTATCACATGAAACAGGTCAATGGTGCGTATTCCCGAATTTCAACGAAATCCGCAAATATACCGGAGTCAACAAAGCGAAGAACTTTGAGATTTTCAGGGATATTCTGAATGATAATCACATGGGAGGCCAAAGTTATGATTTTATGATGGCTTCGGGCAAATTGCAGGCACTTTGCTATAAACATGAGATTGAAAAGACATTGCGTACCCCCGATTATGCAGGTTTCCAATTGCTGGCTCTCAACGATTATTCGGGTCAGGGAACGGCATTGGTCGGCGTACTGGATGTATTTTTTGAAGAGAAAGGATATATCAACGCGGAACAATTCAGACGTTTTTGCAGTCCGACTGTCCCCTTAGCCCGTATTCCGAAGTTTGTATATGCCAATGATGAAACATTCCATGCCGACATCGAAGTTTCCCACTTTGGTGCAGCCCCTTTGCAAGGAGCAAAAACTAGCTATACCATCAAAGACAAGTTCGGAAAGGTGTATGCCAAAGGAACTGTCGGCACACAAACGATTCCTATTGGGAACCTTTGTGCACTAGGCAGCGTGGATATGAGCCTGAAGGGGATCGATACTCCACAGAAACTAAATCTGGAAGTGTGTATTGAAGGCAGCGATGCCGTCAATGACTGGGATTTCTGGGTATATCCTGCACAAGTGGAACTGACACAAGGAAGCGTATATACTACCGACACACTGGATGAAAAAGCCATTTCCGTACTGAAAGAAGGAGGAAATGTCTTGATTACGGCAGCGGGCAAAATACAATACGGAAAAGAAGTTAAACAATACTTTACTCCGGTATTCTGGAATACTTCCTGGTTCAAGATGCGCCCGCCGCACACAACTGGTATTTTCCTGAATGAATATCATCCTCTTTTCCGTGAATTTCCTACGGAATTTCATAGTAACCTGCAATGGTGGGAATTATTAAATAAAGCCCAAGTGATGCAATTTACCGACTTCCCGGCAGAATTCCAGCCAACCGTTCAAAGCATCGACACCTGGTTCATCAGCCGGAAAATCGGAATGTTGTTTGAAGCAAATGTATTGAACGGTAAACTGATGATGACCAGCATGGATATCACCTCTCAACCGGAGAAACGAATCGTTGCCCGACAAATGCACAAGGCAATCCTGGATTATATGAATTCGGATGCTTTCCGTCCAACAGAGAAAATATCTCCTGAGCTGATTCAGGCATTGTTCACCAAAGTGGCAGGAGATGTAAAATCTTATACCAAAGATTCGCCGGACGAGCTCAAACCGAAAATTAACTAAAAAGGAAATTATCAGGCACAGATTACACGAATTACACTGTTGCTTTATAGAAAGCGTAATTCTAAAAACCGTGAAATCCGCGTAATCCGTGCCTAAATTCTATAAACAATATACATTCATATTATTTATAATGAAAACTACCATCATAGGCTTACTACTCTTGGCTACAATAACCGTCCATGCCCAAGAAGAAGTCCGAACCTACCAACTGTCGGACGCACCCCGATATAGCGAGGAGACGGGATACGGATACGACCTCACCGCCACACCCGAGAAAGGGAGTAAATCACCTTTCTTCTTCTCTGTCCGTGTTCCGGACGGAAATTACAAAGTTACAGTACGCCTGGGAAGTAAAAAACAGACAGGAGTGACCACCGTAAGAGGTGAATCACGCCGGCTATTTGTTGAGAACCTGCCAACTAAAAAAGGACAATTCATAGACGAAACATTTATCATCAATAAGCGTACCCCTCGTATCTCCGAAAAAGAATATGTACGAATCAAGCCCCGTGAGAAAGCGAAACTGAACTGGGATGATAAACTGACATTGGAATTCAATGGAGATGCACCTGTGTGTCAAAGTATCCGTATCGAACCTGCCGATCCGTCGGTTATCACTGTTTTTCTGTGTGGTAACAGTACGGTAGTCGATCAGGACAATGAGCCTTGGGCTAGCTGGGGACAAATGATTCCTCATTTCTTCGGAACAGATGTTTGCATCGCCAATTATGCGGAATCCGGTGAATCGGCCAATACTTTTATCGGAGCAGGACGTTTGAAAAAAGCATTGAGCCAGATGAAGAAAGGCGATTATCTCTTCATGGAGTTCGGACATAACGATCAGAAGCAGAAAGGTCCCGGAAAAGGAGCTTACTACTCTTTTATGACCAGCCTGAAAACATTCATCGACGAAGCACGGGCACGTGGAGCATATCCCGTACTGGTTACTCCCACCCAACGCCGGAGCTTTGACTCAACCGGACATATCCGCGATACACACGAAGATTATCCGGAGGCCATGCGCTGGCTGGCCGCCAAAGAAAATATACCTTTGATTGACCTCAACGAAATGACTCGGACACTATATGAAGCGTTAGGCACGGAAACATCCAAACGCGCCTTCGTACACTATCCGGCAGGAACTTATCCCGGACAGACCAAGGCTTTTGAAGACAATACCCACTTTAACCCTTACGGCGCTTACCAGATAGCCCAGTGTGTGATTGAAGGTATGAAGAAAGCCGTACCTGAGTTAGCCAAGCACTTGAAAATAGATCCGGCATATAACCCGGCACACCCGGATGATGTGAATACTTTCCACTGGAACGAATCACCTTTCACAGAAATATAGAAACCGGACGGAAATTGAGAGATAGGTATTAGGTATTAAGTATCAAGTATTAAGTATCAGGCATTAGATAAATATGAAAACCAAAAGCATCTTTCCCCTGTTCCTACTGGCAAGCACACTTTTGACAGCAGCTTGCGTCACCCCAACAGCCAAACAAGCAGGAAGTAACAGCTTCGAATGGGGGCAAGTACCGCAACAACCGGATTTGTCATGGGCTGACAGTGTAGGAAGCCGGCAAATGCCCGGAAACAGTCTTATTTTATCCGCCAATTCTTTTGGCGCAGTAGCAGACAGCACGGTGCTTAGCACAGAGGCTATCCAGAAAGCAATCGACAGTTGTTCCGTCTCCGGTGGAGGCACGGTCACCCTTCAACCGGGATATTATCAGACAGGGGCATTGTTCGTAAAAAGCGGTGTCAACCTGCAACTGGATAAAGGAGTGACTCTACTGGCTAGTCCTCACATTCATCATTATCCCGAGTTCCGTTCACGGATTGCGGGAATTGAGATGACATGGCCCGCGGCAGTAATCAACATTGTCAACGAAAAGAACGCTGCCGTCAGTGGAGAGGGAACGCTGGATTGCCGAGGCAAAGTATTTTGGGATAAATATTGGGAAATGCGGAAAGAATATGAAGCGAAAGGATTACGCTGGATTGTAGATTACGACTGCAAACGTGTACGGGGTATTCTCGTGGAACGCAGTTCGGACATTACCCTCAAAGGATTCACCCTGATGCGGACAGGCTTTTGGGGATGCCAGGTTCTTTATTCCAATTACTGTACCATAGACGGACTGGTCATTAATAATAACTTGGGAGGACACGGTCCCAGCACAGATGGCATCGACATCGACTCGTCTACTAATATTCTGATTGAAAACTGCGACGTCGATTGCAATGATGATAATATTTGTATCAAATCGGGACGCGACGCAGACGGATTGCGTGTCAATCTCCCCACGGAAAATATAGTAATACGCAACTGTATAGCCCGCAAAGGCGCAGGCCTCATCACCTGTGGCAGTGAAACCTCCGGCAGCATACGAAATATATTGGGATACAATCTTCAAGCAGTCGGCACCTCGGCCGTACTACGATTAAAGAGTGCCATGAACCGCGGAGGAACGATCGAAAATATCTATATGACCGACGTAAAAGCAGAAAACGTCCGCCACGTGCTGGCCGCCGATCTGAACTGGAATCCCAGTTATAGTTACAGCGTATTACCTAAAGAGTATGAAGGGAAAGATATTCCGGAACATTGGAGAGTAATGCTGACTCCGGTAACACCACCCGAAAAAGGTTATCCGCACTTCCGCAATGTATATGTATCGAAGATCAAAGCAGAAAATGTAGATGAATTTATCTCTGCTTCCGGCTGGAATGACTCGTTACGTCTGGAAAATTTCTATCTTTATGCCATCGAAGCGCAGACCAATAAACCGGGAAAAATCTGCTATACAAAAAACTTCAATTTGTCTGAGATCACATTGGATATGAAAGACAAAAACGCTATTGAACTAAAGGAAAATGAACAAAGTAATATCCACTTCAACTATGCTGAAACAACTCCTGACCACCGTACTGCTGGGAATCTTGCTCATTGATACGCAAGCACAATCCCTGACTCCGCCTGCCGGTACTTTCCGGCTGGGAATATCGAAGGGAAATGAAAGTCACTGGCTGAAGCCTAAAGAAAAAGTAGAAGGGATCCATTTCCAATGGAAAGCCTTGCCCGATAGTCATGGATTTATTCTGGAAGTAGAAGTGACTTCCACATCAAAAGCGGATAAGCTCTTCTGGAGTTTCGGCGATTGCCGGCCGGATTCGGATATCAATGTCTTCAGTGTGGAAGGACAGGCTTTCACTTGCTATTATGGAGAAAGTATGAAATTACGTACTTTACAGGCTGTCACTCCCAGCGATGATATTCGCTTGAGCAACGGACATAAGGATGAAACTCCCCTGATGCTTTACGAATCGGGCAAACGGACGGACCGACCGGTATTGGCTGGACGTTGCAATCTCTCTCCATCCCCCTCTCAAGAAAAGGACACCAAGCCACTCCGACTTTACTTCTGTTTCTACGAACAGAATGAAAAAGCGGATTACAACTATTATATGTTACCGGATATTTTTGCCAAAATCGACAAAAAATGAAAAGAGCTTATTTATTATTCACTCTGTTAATTGGTTGCATCCATATACATGCAGCCATTTATAACGTTAAGGACTTTGGAGCCAAAGCGGATGGAAAAACCATCGATTCTCCTGCCATCAATCGTGCGATTGAAGCAGCTGCAGAAGCCGGAGGAGGTACGGTTTACCTACCAGCCGGAGAATATGCCTGTTATTCTATCCGGTTAAAAAGTAACATTCATTTGTATCTGGAGCAAGGTGCGTGTATTCTTGCCGCTTTCCCCGGAAAAGAGGAAGGATATGATAGTGCCGAACCGAATGAACATAACAAATATCAGGATTTCGGACACAGCCATTGGAAGAATTCCTTAATTTGGGGAATCGGGCTGGAGAACATAACGATCAGTGGGCCCGGACTTATCTACGGTAAAGGGCTGACTCGCGAAGAAAGCCGTCTGCCGGGTGTAGGCAATAAAGCTATCAGCCTGAAGGAGTGTAGAAATGTGACTCTGAAAGATTTATCCATGCTGCATTGCGGACATTTTGCCCTGTTGGCTACAGGAGTAGATCATCTGACTATTCTGAATCTGAAAGTAGATACAAACCGGGATGGATTCGATATTGATTGTTGCCGGAATGTGCGTATCAGCCAGTGCACGGTGAACTCGCCCTGGGATGATGCCATTGTATTGAAAGCATCCTACGGTTTAGGACGCTTTCAGGATACGGAAAATGTGACGATCAGTGATTGTTATGTAAGCGGTTATGATAAAGGAAGTGTATTGGAGGGCACCTGGCAACTAGACGAACCGCAAGCCCCCGATCATGGTTACCGCACCGGACGCATCAAACTGGGAACAGAAAGTAGCGGAGGTTTCTGCAATATTGCGATTACTAATTGTATCTTTGAACATTGCAGGGGACTGGCATTGGAAACGGTAGACGGAGGACATCTGGAAGATATTGTTATCAATAATATAACGATGAGGAATATTGTCAACGCTCCTATCTTTCTCCGGTTAGGCGCACGTATGCGAAGCCCCGAAGGTACGCCTGCAGGCACCATGAAACGTATTCTCATCAGCAACATCAACGTTTGGAATGCCGACAGCCGTTATGCCTCCATCATCAGCGGAGTGCCGGGTGCATGTATTGAGGACGTAACTTTTCGAAATATTCACCTCTATTATAAAGGAGGATATAGCGAAGAGGATGGCAAACGCATTCCGCCCGAACAGGAGAAAGTATACCCCGAACCCTGGATGTTCGGCACTATTCCCGCCAAAGGATTTTATATCCGCCACGCACGGAATATTACCTTCGACGGCATCCGCTTCCACTTTGAACAACCGGACGGACGACCGCTTTTTGTAACTAATGACACAGAAAACATAGAATACTATAACACACCGAAAGAATAATGAATAAAAGACAATTGATAGTTCTTTGCCTGCTCGCCGCAGGTGGAGTAATGCAAGCACAACAATGGCCGGACACTCCGGTGGAAGCACGTCCCGGTGCCAGATGGTGGTGGCTGGGAAGTGCCGTAGACGAAAAGAACCTGACGTATAATCTGGAAGAATACGCACGCACCGGAATGGGAGCAGTAGAAATTACTCCTATCTATGGGGTGCAAGGTAATGACGCGAATGATATTCAGTTCCTTTCTCCCCGCTGGATGGAAATGCTTAAACATACACAGGCGGAAGGAAAACGTACGGGTATCGAGATTGATATGAATACTGGAACAGGATGGCCTTTTGGCGGACCTGAAGTCAGTATCGAAGATGCGGCTACCAAGGCTATCTTCCAAACATACGAAATAGAGGGCGGCAAAGAGATTGAACAGGATATCAATGTGACCGATCTCAAGCAACAACCATTTTCCGTACTAAGCCGGGTGATGGCATACGATGAAAAAGGCAAATGTATCAACCTGACTGCTCACGTCAAAAAAGACAAGCTGCAATGGAAAGCACCTGCCGGCAAATGGAAAGTGATCGCTCTTTACATCGGAAAAACAAGGCAGAAAGTGAAACGGGCAGCTCCGGGAGGAGAAGGCTACGTGATGAATCACCTCTCAAAAAAGGCGGTAAAAAATTATCTTTCCCGCTTTGACCGTGCTTTCAAAAGTAGCAAGACAAGTTATCCGCATACTTTCTTCAACGATTCATACGAGGTTTATCAAGCTGACTGGACGGATGATTTCCTGGAACAGTTCGCTCGCAGACGGGGGTATAAACTGGAAGAACATTTCTCCGAGTTTCTGGATGAAAATCGTCCGGAAGTTAGCAGACGTATCGTGTCGGATTACCGGGAAACCATTTCCGACCTCTTATTGGAGAACTTCAGTCATCAATGGACAGACTGGGCACACAAAAACGGTAGTATCACCCGTAATCAAGCACACGGTTCGCCCGGTAATCTGATTGATATCTATGCTTCCGTGGATATTCCGGAATGTGAAGGTTTCGGATTGTCGCAGTTCCATATCGAAGGATTGCGTCAGGACTCATTGACCAAAAAGAATGATTCGGATCTGTCTATGCTGAAATATGCCTCCTCGGCAGCTCATATTGCAGGAAAAACGTATACTTCTTCCGAAACATTTACATGGCTGACGGAACATTTCCGTACTTCCCTGTCGCAATGTAAACCGGATATGGATTTGATGTTTGTTTCCGGAGTCAATCACATGTTTTTCCACGGTACTCCTTATTCTCCGAAAGAAGCCGAATGGCCCGGATGGCTGTTCTATGCTTCTATCAATATGAGCCCGACGAACAGTATTTGGCGTGATGCCCCTTCTTTCTTCCATTACATTACCCGCTGTCAGAGTTTTCTGCAAATGGGACGGCCGGATAATGATTTCCTGATTTATCTTCCGGTATATGACATGTGGAACGAGCAACCGGGACGATTGTTACTGTTCACCATCCACCACATGGATAAACTCGCTCCCAAATTTATCAATGCTATCCATCGTATTAATAACAGCGGATATGACGGGGATTATATCTCTGACAACTTTATTCGCAGTACCCGTTTCAAGAACGGCCAGTTAGTTACATCAGGCGGCACTGGTTATAAAGCCCTGGTAGTACCTGCTGCGCACTTGATGCCGAGTGATGTGCTGGCACATCTTTATGAACTAGCCAAGCAAGGAGCTACCATTGTATTCCTCGAAAACTATCCGACAGATGTACCGGGATATGGTCAGCTGGAACAGAAACGAAAAAGTTATCAACAGACTTTGAAGAATCTGCCTGCCGTATCGTTTTCAGAAACAACCGTTACTCCGATTGGGAAAGGTAAGATTATCACCGGAACGGATTATGCACGTACATTAGCCAGTTGCAATATCCCTGCGGAAGAAATGAAAACAAAATTCGGGTTACAGACCATTCGAAGAGTTAATGACACAGGACATCATTACTTCATCTCTTCATTGCAGAACAAAGGAGTAGATGGTTGGATTACTTTAGGTACAAATGCCGAAACAGCCGCTCTCTTTAACCCCATGAACGGAGAATGTGGAGAAGCGAAAGTGAGTCAGGTAGACGGAAAGACACAAGTCTATCTGCAATTAAAATCGGGCGAATCTATCATCCTGCAAACGTACCGACAACCTTTACAAGCATCCAAGCCGTGGAAATATGTAAAAGAACAACCCTTTAGTCTTCGCCTGGACCATGGCTGGAAATTGCACTTTGCTGAAAGCACACCGGATATTCAGGGTACATTTGATATAGACCGTCCATGTTCATGGACAAACATAGATCATCCGGCAGCCCAAACAAATATGGGAACTGGCGTGTATTCTTTGGATATTGAGTTGCCGGCTCTGAAAGCTGATAACTGGATCCTTGACTTGGGAGACGTACGCGAAAGTGCCCGTGTTCGAATCAACGGACAGGAAGCAGGCTGTGTATGGGCAGTACCTTATCAGCTTAAGGTAGGACAATTCCTGAAACCTGGAAAAAACCACATCGAGATAGAAGTCACTAACCTCCCTGCGAATCGGATTGCAGAATTGGACAGACAGGGAGTGCAGTGGCGCAAATTCAAGGAAATCAATATTGTAGATTTAAGATATCGTCCGGCTAATTATGGGCATTGGGCTCCTATGCCTTCCGGTTTGAATAGTGAAGTACGATTGATTCCAGTAGATTTTACACAGGTCACCACAGAGGACACAAAGGACGCAGAGGTGAAAACGGTCCGGATATAAACTAAACAGATGGATCTTCTACTTTATTAGTGAAAGATAATTTCTTTCACTAATAACTTTTATATCTTTCTTTCTAAAAAAAGTGATCGGACTTGCATTCCAGTTTTCGTTTGACTTAAGTTAAGCGATAGTTTGACTTAAGTTATTCTATCGTTTGACTTAAGTCAAACGAAAACTCATTAGGGAATGAAAAAGATATTGTCTTCAAAGAAAACAATTAAATATAGTATAGCGACAGATTATTTCTTGCCAGTGCTACTTTAAATTTCTTACAGCCTGTTCAAGTTGTTTCAATGCCTGTTCCAGCACAGCACGCGGACAAGCGATATTCAGCCGCATAAATCCTTCGCCTTCTTTGCCAAACGTTGTTCCGTCATTCAATGCAAGATGTGCATCTTCTACGAAAAGGCGGTTCAGCTGGTCCTGATTGAGTCCCAACTCACGACAATCCAGGAAAATAAGATAAGAGGCTTGCGGACGAATCATTTTAATGGCGGGAATATGCTCCTTCAAATAAGTTTCCGTGAAGTCTACATTTCCTTTAATATAGCCTACCACTTGATCCAGCCATTCTGTTCCATGACTGTAAGCAGCCGCTACGCTAAGATAAGCAAACAGATGCCCTTCACTGAATTCACTTGCTTCCATATACTTCTGGAAACGGTGACGAAGTTCATCATTTTCAATGATTGCATAAGAACTGGCCAGCCCCGGCATATTGAATGCTTTGCTCGGAGACATAAAGACAAGTGAATTCATCCGTGCTTTTTCCGAAATCAAAGCAAAAGTAGGATGTTTATAAGGTGGTAAGGTCAAGTCGGCATGAATCTCGTCCGAGATCACCAGAGTACCGCTTTCATAACAGATATCAGCTATTTGAGAAAGTTCCTCTTTTGTCCATACGCGTCCGCCCGGGTTATGGGGATTACTTAAAATCAATAATTTGCATCCTTGTACATCCCGGCGAAAACGGTCAAAGTCGATATGATACTGTCCATCTTTCAGTACCAATGGGCTGTATACTACTTCACGCTCATTCTTCTGTGTTACCAAAAAGAAAGGATGATAAACAGGAGGCATGACCATTACTTTATCACCTTTTTGCGTAAAACATTGAATAACGAAAGCCAATCCGCGGACAATACCGGGAGTGAAAGTCAACATCTCTTCACGGATCGTCCAGCCATGACGCTCTTTCACCCAGTTAACAATAGACTCCGACCATTCTTTGCAAGCAAAAGTATATCCGAGCACTTCATGTTCCAGCCGTTTTCTCAAAGCCTCTATTACAAAAGGAGCCGTACGGAAATCCATATCAGCTACCCACATTGGAATCAAGTCATTGCGTCCCCAACGGCTTTCTACAGCATCCCATTTTACGGAATCTGTACCGTTACGGTTTATTATTTCATCAAAATTATAGTTCATACTGCATAATGTTTTTATGTTATGTGAGACAAAAGTAGTACATTTGTACTCAATTCAAAAAGGAATTTATGACGAAAGCTTTATTTTTTGATATAGACGGAACGCTGGTCAGTTTTGATACTCACCGTATACCGTCTTCTACCATCGAGGCGTTGGAAGCTGCCCACGCAAAAGGGCTGAAGATATTTATCGCTACCGGACGCCCGAAAGCCATTATCAACAACCTTTCCGAATTGCAGGACCGGAACCTTATCGATGGATATATAACCATGAACGGAGCCTATTGTTTTGTCGGTGAACAGGTTATTTATAAAAGTGCCATACCACAGGAAGAAGTGAAAGCAATGGCAGCTTTTTGCGAGAAGAAAGGTGTTCCCTGCATTTTCGTAGAGGAACATCATATTTCTGTCTGCCAACCTGATGATATGGTGAAAAAGATATTCTACGATTTTCTGCATGTGAATGTAATTCCTACTGTATCTTTTGAAGAAGCAACAAGCAAGGAAATTATACAGATGACTCCTTTTATCACAGAGGAAGAAGAAAAAGAAATCCGTCCGTCTATCCCCACCTGCGAAATCGGACGCTGGTATCCCTCATTCGCAGACATAACAGCCAAAGGAGACACCAAGCAGAAAGGGATTGATGAAATCATCCGTTACTTCGGCATAAAGCTGGAAGAAACAATGGCATTCGGAGATGGAGGAAATGATATCACTATGCTTCGCCACGCAGCTATCGGAGTTGCTATGGGACAGGCTAAGGAAGACGTGAAAGCCGCTGCCGATTACGTTACGGCTCCCATTGACGAGGACGGAATAAGTAAGGCAATGAAACATTTCGGAATTATTTAATAATGTGCCGATTTACCAATACACCCAAAAACTATTATCCCGCGATTTCATGACACAACGTATTGGCAAATTAACACATCAACAAATTTGCATATTATTATATTATGAGCGTAGACACTAACAACGCCGAGTTTCAGGATGCACTGAATCTGATTCAATATACCCGTCAATCGGTTTTTCTGACAGGAAAAGCCGGTACGGGAAAATCTACATTCCTGCGTTATGTCTGCGAGCATACCAAGAAGAAGCATGTCGTACTTGCACCGACCGGGATTGCCGCAATCAATGCCGGGGGAAGTACGATGCATAGCTTCTTTAAATTACCTTTTTATCCGTTATTGCCGGATGATCCTAATTTAAGTCTCCAACGTGGCCGTATTCACGAGTTCTTCAAATACACCAAGCCACATCGTAAGTTGCTGGAACAAATAGAACTGGTCATTATCGACGAAATCTCTATGGTACGGGCAGACATCATCGATGCCATCGACCGTATCTTACGAGTTTATTCACATAATCTGCGCGAACCTTTCGGTGGAAAACAACTCTTATTGGTAGGAGACGTCTTCCAACTGGAACCCGTTGTAAAGAACGATGAGCGGGACATATTGAACCGCTTCTATCCCACCCCTTACTTTTTCTCTGCCAGAGTGTTCGGACAAATAGACCTCGTCTCTATCGAACTTCAAAAAGTATATCGACAGACAGACCCTGTATTCGTCAGTGTCCTCGACCATATCCGCACCAATACAGCCGGAGCTGCAGACCTGCAACTACTTAACACCCGCTACGGAAGCCAGATTGAAGAATCTGAAGCAGATATGTACATCACACTCGCCACCCGAAGAGATACGGTCGACTCCATTAATGAGAAGAAATTAGCAGAACTCCCCGGAGATTCCATTACTTTTGAAGGCGTCATCGAAGGAGATTTTCCGGAAAGCAGTCTGCCTACTTCACAAGAGCTTGTACTCAAACCCGGTGCACAAATCATCTTCATCAAGAATGATTTCGATCGCAGATGGGTAAACGGTACGATTGGTGTCATTGCCGGAATTGATGAGGAAGAAGAAACCATCTACGTCATCACCGACGATGGAAAAGAATGTGACGTAAAACTGGAATCATGGCGAAATATCCGCTACCACTACAACGAAAAAACAAAAGAAATAGAAGAAGAAGTATTAGGCAGCTTCACTCAATACCCCATCCGGTTAGCATGGGCCATCACTGTTCATAAAAGTCAGGGACTGACCTTCAGCCGTGTAGTCATCGACTTCACCGGCGGTGTATTTGCCGGAGGACAAGCATACGTAGCACTTAGCCGTTGTACCTCACTGGACGGCATCCAGCTCAAAAAGCCTGTCAACCGTGCCGATGTCTTCGTCCGTCCCGAAATCGTCAACTTTGCCGGACGTTTCAACAACCGCCAAGCCATCGACAAAGCCCTGAAACAAGCACAGGCCGATGTGCAATATGCCGCCGCTTCACGTGCCTTCGACAAAGGGGATATGGAAGAATGTCTGGAACAGTTTTTCCGTGCCATCCATTCCCGCTACGATATTGAGAAACCTGTTCCCCGTCGTTTGATCCGCCGTAAACTCGGCATTATCAATACACTGAAAGAGCAGAACAAGAAGCTCAAAGAACAGATGCGCGAACAACAGGAACGTATACGACAATACGCCCACGAGTACCTGTTAATGGGAAACGAATGTATCACCCAAGCCCACGACGTACGTGCCGCCCTTGCCAACTACGACAAAGCCCTTAGTCTCGACCCCAACTACATAGATGCCTGGATAAGAAAAGGAATCACACTCTTCAACAACAAAGAGTACTTCGACGCTGAAAACTGTTTCAACACCGCAGTCAGCCTCCATCCTGCAAACTTTAAAGCAGTCTATAACCGTGGAAAGCTCCGACTAAAAACAGAAAACACAGAAGGCGCCATCGCCGACCTGGACAAAGCCACCAGCCTGAAACCCGAACACGCCGGCGCACACGAACTTTTCGGGGATGCCCTGTTAAAAGCCGGAAAAGAAGTTGAAGCTGCGTTACAATGGAGAATTGCAGAGGAACTGAAGAAAAAGAAGAATCCCTAAAAATTTCTCTTTTATCTCTTATTATCAAAAAGTTTTATTAGTTTTGCTCTTCATTATATCTCAAACTCTTAAAATAGAAGCAAATGAAAAAAGGTTTGAAAATCGCAGCTATCACCGTAGGAGTAATTATCATTCTGATGTTCCTTCTTCCTTTCGCCTTCCAAGGAAAGATAGCCGACATTGTAAAAACAGAAGGCAACAAGATGCTTAACGCACAATTTGACTTTAAGAACCTTAACATTAGTCTGTTCCGCAATTTTCCACAGGCTTCTGTCACTCTCGAAGATTTCTGGCTGAAGGGTACGGGTGAATTTGCCAATGACACCCTTGTACAAGCCGGAGAAGTTACCGCCGCAGTCAACTTATTCTCCCTTTTCGGAGATAGCGGTTACGATATTTCTAAAATATTTATCGAAGACACGAAGTTACATGCCATTATCTTGCCGGACGGACGTGCCAACTGGGATATCATGAAACCGGATACAATAGCAACAGCCGAAACACCTGTTGCAGAAGAAGAAGAAGCCTCTTCTCCTTTCAAAGTCAAGCTGCAACGCTTTGTTATCAAAAACATGAATCTGATTTATGACGATCAACAAGGAAAGATGTATGCTGATATCCGCGACTTCAACGCTATTTGTGCCGGAGACTTAGGAAGCGAACGTACCACTCTGAAACTGGAAGCGGAAACCAAATCACTCACCTACAAGATGAATGGAATCCCTTTCCTGGCAAATGCCAATATCTCCGCCAAGATGGACGTAGATGCCGACCTTGCCAACAACAAATACACATTGAAAGACAACACTATCCGCCTCAACGCCATTCAGGCAGGAATCGACGGTTGGGTAGCCTTGAAAGACCCGGCTATCGACATGGACTTGAAACTTAACACGAATGATATAGGCTTCAAGGAAATTTTGTCATTAATTCCCGCCATTTACGCCACAGAATTCTCCAGTCTGAAAACAGACGGAACTGCAACGCTTACCGCAACGGCCAAAGGTATCCTGCAAGGAGACACCGTTCCGGCATTCAATATTGACATGCAAGTCAAGAATGCCATGTTCCGCTATCCGGCTTTACCGGCAGGAGTAGATCAAATCAACATCAGTGCCAACGTTCAAAATCCCGGAGGAAATATAGACCTGACTACGGTCAACATCCATCCGTTCAGTTTCCGCCTTGCCGGAAATCCGTTTAGCCTGACAGCTACTGTGAAAACGCCGATCAGTGATCCGGATTTTAAAGCAGAAGCGAAAGGAGTACTCAACTTAGGTATGATCAAACAAGTCTACCCGCTTGGAGACATGGAGTTGAACGGTACCATCGACGCCGATATGCAAATGTCGGGACGCCTCTCATCCATCGAAAAAGAAGAATACGAACGTATACAAGCCTCGGGCACTATCGGACTGACGGGCATGAAACTCAAAATGAAAGATATGCCGGATGTAGAAATTAAAAAGTCTCTCTTCACCTTCACTCCGAAATACCTCCAGTTGAGTGAAACAACTGTCAACATCGGAAAAAACGATATCACCGCCGACAGCCGATTTGAAAACTACATCGGTTATGTATTGAAAGGTAGCACATTGAAAGGAAACCTGAATATTCGTTCCAACTACTTCAATCTGAACGACTTCATCACCGCTTCTGCCGATGAAGCCTCCACATCAGAAGCTGCGTCCACCGATTCCGTAGCTACAGCCGCCACAGGTATTGTTGAAGTTCCCCGTAACATCGACTTCCAAATGGACGCTAACCTGAAACAGGTGTTATTCGACAAGATGTCTTTCAACAATATGAATGGCAAACTTGTTGTAAAAGACGGCAAAGTGGATATGAAAAACCTGTCCATGAACACCATGGGTGGTAATGTAGTGATGAACGGCTACTACTCCACCGCCAACGTAAAGAAGCCGGAAATGAAAGCCGGATTCAAACTCTCCAATATTGGTTTTGCGCAAGCTTACAAAGAACTGGATATGGTGCAGAAAATGGCTCCTATCTTCGAAAACCTGAAAGGTAATTTCTCCGGAAGCATCAACGTCCTGACAGATTTGGATGCAGCCATGAGCCCCGTACTGAATACGATGCAGGGTGACGGTAGCCTTTCCACCCGCGACCTTAGTTTAAGCGGAGTAAAAGCAATCGACCAGATAGCCGATGCCGTGAAGCAACCCAGTCTGAAAGACATGAAAGTGAAAGACATGACATTGGATTTCACCATCAAAGACGGCCGCGTAGAAACCAAACCGTTTGATATCAAGATGGGAGACTACACACTGAATCTTTCCGGCAGCACAGGACTCGATCAAACCATCGACTATTCCGGTAAAGTGAAACTGCCCGCATCCGTAGGCAATATCTCTAAGTTAATGACTCTTGACTTGAAAATCGGAGGTTCGTTCACCTCTCCGAAAGTCAGCGTAGATACTAAAAGCATGGCCAACCAAGCTGTCGAAGCCGTAGCCGATGAAGCAATCAGCAAACTCGGACAGAAACTTGGCCTGGACTCTGCCGCTACCGCCAACAAAGACTCAATCAAACAGAAAGTCACAGAGAAAGCTGCGGAAAAGGCATTGGATTTCTTAAAAAAGAAACTCAAATAAAAAGAGAAAATAATAACCATTTAACCCCACTCGTCCCTCCTCCTTCTCCTTTGCGAGAGGGAAGGGATGAAGCTTTTAATATGCTACTGAAACTATATGATAAAAACAATAACCCGCAGGATTTACAACGAATCATCGATATCCTGAATGACGGCGGACTTATCATCTATCCTACCGATACGATGTACGCCATCGGCTGCCATGGTCTGAAGGAACGTGCCATAGAACGGATCTGCCGGATTAAAGAAATAGACCCTCGAAAAAACAATCTGTCTATCATCTGTTATGACTTAAGTAGTATCAGCGAATACGCAAAAGTAGACAATAACGTATTCAAACTGATGAAGCATAATCTTCCGGGACCATTTACCTTTATTTTGAACGGCACCAACCGGTTACCGAAAATCTTCCGCAACCGGAAAGAAGTAGGTATCCGTATGCCGGACAACAACATCATCCGTGAAATCGCACGCCTGCTGGACGCTCCCATTATGACCACCACACTGCCATACGAAGAGCACGAGGACTTGGAATATATGACTGATCCCGAACTTATAGATGAAAAGTTCGGCGACATCGTCGATCTGGTCATTGACGGTGGTATCGGAGGTATAGAACCTTCAACGGTTGTGAAATGCACGGACAACGAACTGGAAATCGTCCGACAGGGAAAAGGCTGGCTAGAAGAGAATTAATTCCGCAGACAGCTATCTCTAACATACAAAATGGGCTGCAATCAATTCAACACTGATGCAGCCCATTCTCTTTTTATAGAATCAGTTTTATGCTTACTTAATCAAAGATTCCGGATCTAAATGAGCAGACTCGATATCTTTGAAGTAACGGTAAGTACCTACTTTCAATTCCGCCGTAGCAGCATCATCACAAACAATAATACCTTTTTCATGCATTTGCAATGCACTGATTGTCCACATCTGTGTGATAGCACCTTCTACTGCATGATACAAAGCACGAGCTTTGTTATGACCGTTTACAATAATCATCACTTCCTTTGCAGAAAGCACAGTACCCACTCCCACTGTCAAAGAAGTCTTAGGAACTTTATTGATGTCATTATCGAAGAAACGGGAGTTAGCAATGATGGTATCCATCGTCAATGTTTTCTGACGAGTGCGTGAAGTCAATGAAGATCCCGGTTCGTTGAACGCAATATGTCCGTCAGGACCGATACCGCCCATGAACAGGTCGATGCCGCCGTATGACTTGATCTTTTCTTCATAACGTGCACACTCTGCATCCAAATCCGGAGCATTACCATTCAGAATATTCGTATTCTCCGGTTTGATGTCAATATGACCGAAAAAGTTATTCCACATGAAAGAATAATAGCTTTCCGGATGTTCTTTCGGCAATCCTACATATTCGTCCATGTTGAATGTTACCACATTCTGGAAGGAAACGATTCCTTTCTTATTCAGGTCGATCAAAGCTTTATACATACCCAGAGGAGAAGATCCGGTGGGACAGCCCAATACAAATGGTTTTTCGGGGGTTGGATTGGCAGCTTTTATTTTAGCAGCAACATAATGTGCTGCCCACAGAGATACGGACTGATAGTCCGGCTGAATAATAAGTCTCATAAGTCGATTGTTTTATAGGTTAGTTAATAAATTATTATCTCATTCACAGTTTTAACGATCTTTCTTCAAACGATCCGCCATGGCACGTGCCAGGTTTTCACATTGAGTATAAGTCAGGTCTTTCATTGCCTGTTTCATCTCCACCGGATCACCGACCAATTCGAATTTGCTCTTTTCCGCAAACTCTGCCAGACGCTTCACCGCAGCACCTGCCCATGTGAAAGAACCGAAGTAACCCAAATAGCGCCCTTTCACCTCACGCAACAGAATCTTTGAGAGCAGCGCTTCCACTTCCGGGAATATCTGATTGCTATACGTAGGAGAACCGATAATCAATCCCTTGTAACGGAAAATATCCGCTATAATATAAGAAGGATGGCTCTTTGTCACATTATGCATGACGATGTTCTTAACACCCTGTGCCGAAAGCTCTTCAGCAATAGCTTCCGCCATTTGCTCCGTATTTCCATACATGCTTCCATAAGCAATAACAACACCTTCGTCTGCATCATAACGACTCAAACGGTCATAGATACCAATTACCTTGGCAATATTCTCTGTCCATACCGGTCCATGTGTAGAACAGATGGCAGAAATAGGTAGTCCGCCCAATTTTTGCAAAGCTTTTTGCACGGGGCTTCCGTATTTGCCTACGATGTTAGAGTAGTAACGAACCATTTCCCCCCAATACTTATCCACATTGATCCGCGTATCCAGGAATCCGCCATCTACAGTGCCAAAGCATCCGAATCCGTCGCCGGAGAAAAGAACGCCGTCCGTTTCATCAAAAGTCATCATCGTTTCCGGCCAATGCACCATCGGAGTCATATAAAAACGCAGTTTATGATGTCCCAAAGCTAAGAAATCACCTTCCTTTACCAGATACTGTTCGCCGGTTACACCGTAGAAACCTTCAATCATACCGAAGGTCTGCTTGTTACCCACAATAATAATTTCCGGATAATGTTGCTTAATCAGTCGGATAGATCCCGAATGATCCGGTTCCATGTGGTTTATAATCAAATAATTAATGGGACGTTCTCCAATCACTTGCTTGATCTTACGCAAGTAGACTTCAAAATAACAAATATCTACCGTATCCACCAATGCCACCATTTCATCATCAATCAGATAAGAGTTATATGAAACTCCATAGGGCAATGGCCACATCCCTTCAAATCTGTGCTTGTTACGGTCATTCACTCCCACATAGTGGACATTTCCTTTAATTCTTGTTTTATGTTCCATTCTTCAAATCCATTTATATTTCTTCCACCATCTATATTCCGCTCAAACAGCTATTTATTCAGTGGTAAGTTTATCGTCTGCAAAAATAATCCTTTTTTCCGAATCCCTATACTTCTTACCTTGATAAGCACCTCTTTCTTTCATTCTTTTTTGTAAACGCGCTACAAATTCATAATTTTTCAATCCCCAGTCCGGAGCTATTAATAAATCTTTAGGAGATTGGGAAACAAAACGCTCCACAACTATATCGGGACGGAGATGTTCTACATAATCAATCACCAGATCAATGTATTCCTCCACCTCGTTAAACAAATAAAAACCATCAGGAGCTTCATCATACTCATGCGCCATTCGTGTACCACGAATCAATTGCAACTGATGGATCTTGAGTGTAGCTAAAGGCAGGTCGGAAAGTATTTCCGCTTGTGCCACCATCGTATCATGCGTTTCTCCCGGAAGTCCGAGGATGATATGTCCGCCTGTCAGGATGCCACAGCCAGCTGTCCGTCGGACGGCTGCCACCGTATCGGCATAAGTATGCCCCCGGTTTATGCGTTTTAAGGTTTCGTCACAAGTGCTCTCGATCCCATATTCAACCATAAGGAAAGTATGTTTGTTCAATTCTTCCAAGTAACGCAACAAACTCTCCGGCATACAATCGGGGCGTGTACCTATCACCAATCCGACCACCCCGTCTACCGTCAACGCTTCTTCATATTTACGCTTCAAGCCTTCCAGTTCGGCATACGTATTGGTATAAGCCTGAAAATAGGCCAAATATTTCATTTCCGGATATTTATGGGCAAAAAAGCATTTACCTTCTTCCAATTGGGTAGTGATAGACTTCTCTGTCCGGCAGTAATCCGGATTAAAAGTCTGGTTATTGCAATATGTACATCCGCCCCATCCTTTTGTTCCGTCACGATTAGGACAAGTGAAACCTGCGTTCAATGAAATCTTTTGTACCTTGTAAGGAAAATATTTCCGCAAAAAAGTAGGAAAATCATTATATAATAGCTGCGTAGACATGTTCATTCACTTCTTTCTTTATTTTACCTACAAACATAAGCAAAATCAGCGAGTTATGGAAAGTTGACACAAAATATCTTCAATATATTAAAAATTTCATAAATTCCATAAGATAAATTAATAAACATTGCTATTCAAAAAACTATTTAATTAACTTTGTAATGATTTTAGGCATTGGCAGGAGGATACTTGTGAAAGTCTTGTGCAATTATTCCCCAATTATGATTTCATCTCACCATACCCCATGCAACTCTTGTCAATAAAATTATCCTCTTTATATTCTGAATAAGATTATAAAGAGGATTTTTTTAACGAATATTATTCATTTCACTTTTCCAAAACAAAGAAGCGAGATCAATACTATTACCCAACCGATCTGCTAGATGAAACATTTATAACAGGGCTGTAGTGATAGTATATTACAAAATCAGAATAAACAGATTTTATATCCCCAACCGTTCTTTCAGCAACCGGTAGCCGGAAAGGCTAACCCGAAGTTTCACTCCATTCTTCAATAATAACTGATAGGTTTCTTTTCCAAAAAGCTCGACCCGGGAAATCTGCGTAACATTCACAATCGTAGAACGATGCACCCGAACAAATGTATCCGGAGAGAGATGAGTTTCAAAATACTTCATAGTCTGCTCTTTCAGGTATTCGCCTGTGGGGGTTATCAGCATCACATAATCTCCACATGCTTGTATGTAAATCAATTCGTCTGCCTTCACCAAATGAATCCGGGAGCCGTCTTTCACTGTAATACGATCTACCCATTCCATGGCTGACTCTTTCTGCTGTTCAGCCACATTCACCTGATGTACAGCCAGTTCTTTTTCCATTTCCTGATTTTGTACTTCTTCTTTTGTGACTATCAAGCGGTACCATAGAGTAATGGCAATTAAAACCGGTAGTCCGAACAATAACCGGAAAGGGATTGTCTGCGCAAAAGGAACATAGGACACTCCTACAATTCTCACCATTATGTCACAGACCATAAAACTTCCTGCCAGCCAAAGCAGACTTCCAACGATAATCATAATTACATCCGTCTGGAACAACGAGACAAGACCGACCACAAACCATGCCAGATAGGCGATAGCCGCCAACCAACCGATCGTTACTATTCCATCTACCAAAGCGGGAAGATAATCGTTTCCGGTGTATCCACAGACTAAAGCTACTTGGAATACAACCAGAATCAATGCCAGCACCAGCATCGGAATCCAACGAAAAGGAGATTCTATAATCGGATGTGCTTTCATACGCTAGTCTTTAACCTCCAAGCCTCCGAAAGAAAGTGTTCCCCGAATTACTAATACACTCTCCTTATTTATATTTCCATTCTGCCAACGTTTATCATCACATCCTCCAAAGAAAGCATTGCATTTAAACACGACTTTCCAGTCAGAAGGGACATATATCTCAACTCCTCCCCAACTGCAATCCAAATCTATGTATGTTTCTCCGGGTGCAATATGGGTATGGCGCAAATCAATCGTCGTTCCTCCGAAAGATGTGCGAATGACAGCTCCTTTAAACAATTCGTCAAGCACCACGTGACGGGCAGCTCCCCAAACATTTTCGGCACGCAGAAAACCATCTACTGACTCTGACTGCTGTTGTTCACTTTCAAAGTTCATGCCGGGTTGTCCCTGATGCATCTTCATCCACTTCTGACGGTGCTGCATGGCATGATGGTGCGCCCAGTGCCCCCGCCTGTTCTTGCCGGATTTAAAAAAGAATAAGACACCTGCTGTTATCAGAGCGATAGGCCATACCATTGCCTGCGAATTTTCAGGCAACCATGAAAGCCCTCCAATCAAAAAATACACACCTATCAACAAAAGGATGATTCCACCGATGAAATGGCGGCGAATTATAGAATATATACCTAATATAATAAGGAGTGAATGCCAGGATACGATCATATCGAAGACTTCAGATGTAATCCATCCCATATTACGGGCAAACAGCAGAATCCCGGAAAGGATAAAAAGCGAAGCTATCAGTGTTTTACCGGAAAAGCCTGTAGCAGTGGGAAATTTTTGTTTCTCTTCCATTGTCTCTATTACTAATTGATTAATGGTTCAAAGATACATCATTTCTCACTGCTTCTACAGCCTTTTCTGTTGATTTCCGGTATAAATTCCGATGAATGCCGGATAAAAACCGGTGAAACTGACTATAAAGTATCTTACCTGATAAAGATAATTCTTAATACGATGTTTGCAGATTACTTTTTTCCACCGCTATTTTGTTTTTCAATAATGTCATGCACCAAACTATTCATATACATTTCCAGATTTGTATACTGGCCATATTTATCTATCGTTTTTCCATTGCCATCAGAAGCATCATGAGGATTTAATCCGAATTTTCTCTCCCATGCATCAGGCATACCATCATTATCAGAATCAATCAAGGTACTTCTCTGTAAAAGAACTGGCCATGCGGAAACATTTTCCGAAGTATTTAACGAGAGCAAATCATCCTGACTATCTATCAATCCTGGTTTCGGATATCCTTCACTTTTCCAAATACCTCCTTCTCCATTATGAATATTCAAACCTTTATATCCAGCTGTTCTCGTACGTGTTTCCTTCACAATACGTGCATCCACATCATCTCGGTGTAATGAACACCCCGCATAATCCAACACTTGTTTATAAGCATTGAAAGCAGAATGTGTCGTTACCGATGCAAATTCATGAGGTTTGTCCAATCGAATCGAGTCTTTAGTTTTTTGCGTAACTACTTTCTTATAATTATTCGAAAATTGATTGTAAACTCCATATTCCCAATTATTAGCTGTAGCCTTTTGGCTGTTTTTATCATCTGCCCCTCCATCTACAACGTTACCATCGATATAATACTTTCCCCACAGATACCCCCCATTCCTATTTTCTGTTGCATCTATAGCAAAAATCCGTCCACGTTTAGAGCCTGTCACCGTTGCAGGACCAGGTTTATAATAATTGTTCACTATATTAATATTCATCCTTTCACCACCATACGAACTGTTCATACCCCAATTATAGATCACATTATTGCGAAAATCGACATAATCACCATCACATTCTCCATTCTTACGTACCTTAGCTCCTAATCCGAAACGGGGATTCCGGCTATCATGATGGGCTAATAAATTATGATGATAAGAAGAGTGTTCACCTCCCCAAATTCCTCCATATCCATGAGGACCTTTGGTATGTCCACCTAATCTAAGACTTTCAGAAATAATGCACCACTGCATAGTAAAATCATCATTTTCATAAAAAGAGGCACATTCATCTGTACACCAGCTGATAGAGCAATGGTCTATAATCACATTCCTTGCCCCTTTTCCTCCTAAAGCATCTGCACCGTCAGGATGCACACATTCTTTATTACCCATACGGAAACGTAAAAAACGGAGAATTACATTACTAGCATAATTTGTCACCGGATAACCCGCTATGCATATACCGTTTCCCGGTGCAGTTTGTCCCGCAATGGTCAAATTCCCTTTCCGTATTTTTAGGTCTTTATGCAGAAATATTGTACCGGACACTTGAAAAATGATAGTACGAGGACCATCCAACTTTTCTATACCATAACGTAAAGTGCCAGGCATCCCATCATCTGCTAAAGAAGTAACAATATACACTTCACCTCCACGTCCGCCTGTAGTCATACGTCCATATCCTTCTGCTCCGGGAAAAGCAGCCAACTCTCCAAAATCAAGAGTGTTACCAATACCAGAAAAGGCAAAAACAGCCTCATTTCCGATCAGAGTTAATAAAACGGTTAGACAACGAAAGATCAAATTCATATTCATATTTTTATTTATGGAATAATACAAAAATACACCAAATTTATTTATTGTACTCCTCCTTTATTCTGTTCCTCAACAATCTTTTGTACCAAGCTATTCATATACATCTCCAGATTTGTATATGTTCCTTCCTCATCTACTGTTTTACCATTTCGGTCAGAAGCATCATTCGGATTCAAACCATACTTTTTTTCCCATTCATCAGGCATACCATCATTATCCGAATCCTTCAGAATAACACCTTGTACCAATTCAGGCCATGCTGAAGATTCTCCAACAGGAATCACATCATCCTGACTATCAATGATACCTTTCTTTGGATACCCCACGCTTTTCCAATCAATACCTTCAACAACTCCCTGACCATTGTGCTCGTTCATTCCCTGATAGTTCGCAGTCCCGGTACGAGTCTCCTGAACAATACGTTCATCCACTCTATCCCTGTGCAAAGAACAACCTGCATAATCCATAACACGCTCAAAAGCCGTACGAGCATCATGAGTGGTAACAGTACCTGTTTCTACAGGAGTGGTACGTTTAAGAGCTTTTTTTGTACCTTCATCCAACGTTCCATACTTTTTATCAAACTGATTATAAACTCCGTACTCCCAGTTATCCTTTGTAGCCTTCATACAACGATCGTAATCAGCCGCACCATTAATTTGCCCATCATCCACCACATTTCCTTGGATAAAGAAATCTCCCCAAGTGTCAAAAATGGCCGGATATGATTTCTTATCCGAATCACTCACTTTTTTGTCAATGGCAATAATACGTCCACGTTTAGAAGTACCAGTAGGAGTGGCAGGCCCCGGCTTATAAAAATTATTCACAATATTTACATGCATGGCTTCTCCACCATAACAAGAGTTTCCACACCAGTTATAAATGACATTATTACGCATATCAACAATTTCATTCTCTTTTGTCGAATTAACTCCAGGACCTAGACGAGGATTACGGCTATCATGATGTGCCAATAGATTATGGTGAAAAGAAGCTTTCATACCTCCCCATATACCACCATAGCCATGAGGACCTTTTGTATGCCCACCTAAACGCAGACTTTCAGAAATAAGACACCATTGCAGTGTAAAATTCTCATTTTGATAGAAAGAAACACACTCGTCAGTACACCAACTCATAGAACAATGATCAATCATTATATTTTTATGATACCGGCCGCCAAAGGCGTCGGCTCCGTCTGCACTGACATCTTCTTTATTTCCCATTCGAAAACGCATAAAACGGACAATAACATTGTCTGCTTCCAAGAAAACCGGATAACCAGCCAAACAAATACCATCCCCCGGAGCCGTCTGGCCTGCAATGGTCAAATCTCCATTCTTAATCTTTAAATCACCATTTAAATGAATAGTTCCGGATACCTGGAAAACAATTGTACGTTTTCCGCTTAGTTTCTCAATACCATAACGTAAAGTTCCGTTCTGTAACTTGTCCTCCAATGAAGTAACAATATATACATCGCCACCACGCCCACCGGTTGTGTAGCGTCCATGTCCTTCTGCCCCAGGAAAAGCTGGTATCTTTTCATCTTGAGTTTCTCCAGTCCCCTCAGGTTCTTTAGGCAATTCATTTGCGTCACTACCATCAGTACACGCCAGGATTCCAAAAGCAAACAAAATGGCCAAACACCATTTACTTAGAATTATATCCATTTTCATACATTATTAGATTAATGAGGGCAAAAGTAGGCAGGATAAAGAAAAGTCTTGTTCAAATTTTGTTTTTCCAAATCATTAAAATCGATAAAACAAGGCTTTTCAAGCTAGCATGTGTATTTTTTGTTTTAAAACTATTCTAAAAATGCCTGCCGGCTATTAAAAAACAAAAAATACTAGGTGAAAAACAAATATTGCACATATCTATATTCACATTCATATACTTTTGTACCGAGGAATTAACTCTAAATGTGAGTACAGAATCAAAACAATAACCATTAATTAATAAACATGCAAAGAATGTCTAACAAAGTGAAAAACATGCGCAGTTGGCTGCTAATGCTATTTGCAGCGATATCGCTTGGCGTATCAGCGCAAACAATTACCGTAAAAGGTAATGTGAAAGACACAACAGGAGAACCGATCATCGGAGCTTCTGTAGTAGAGAAAGGTAATACTACCAATGGTACAATTACTGATTTAGATGGTAACTATTCTATCAAGGTTCCTTCAAAAGCAACCCTTACAATTTCTTATATCGGAATGAAAACTCAGGATATTGCTGTAAAAGGACAAAGTCAAATTAATGTCACTCTTTCCGATGATACACAAGCATTGGACGAAGTTGTGGTAATTGGTTACGGAACCGTTGCAAAAAAGGATTTGACTGGTTCCGTATCTTCCGTTAGTGCCAAACAGATAGCTGCCATTCCGGTATCTTCTGCATCAGAAGCATTACAGGGAAAAATGGCTGGTGTATCTATCACAACGACTGAAGGTTCTCCTGATGCAGACGTAAAAATCCGCGTACGTGGTGGCGGTTCTCTATCTCAAGACAATTCACCGCTTTATATCGTAGACGGATTTCCCGTATCAAGTATCTCTGATATTGCTCCAACAGATATTCAATCGGTAGATGTATTGAAAGATGCTTCTTCTACTGCTATTTATGGTGCCCGTGGTGCAAACGGTGTTATCATCATTACTACTAAATCCGGTCAGGAAGGTAAGGTGCAGGTAAACTTCGGTGCATCTTACGGTTTGCGCAAAGTGACCAAGATGGTCGATGTACTCAATCCGTATGAGTTTGTGATGTGGCAACAAGAATTAGACCAAAAAAGTTTTAATTATGGCACCTTTGACGATCTGGAGATTTATAAATCATACACAGACACCGACTATCAAGGAGAAATATTTGGTCGCACCGGTAATCAACAACAATACAATATTAGTGTCAGTGGTGGAAACAAAGATACCAAATTCAATATCAGTTATTCACGTAACGACGAAAAAAGTATCATGTTGAACTCAGGTTTTGCCAAAGACAACATCAATGCTAAAATAAATACAAAAATCAACAAATGGCTAACATTTGACTTCAATGCCCGTTTATCCTATCAAAAAGTAAAAGGAACCGGAAGCGGTGCAGACGACAATCAATCAAGTGCAACCACTTCTGTAAATGCACGCTCTGTAGTATTTGCTCCTGTTGAAAAATTAATCAGTGGCGGCAGTGACGATGATGAAAACGTTAATAACGCACGTTACACGCCTATCGAAATATTGAACGCGACTTACAAACGTGTTAGCCGCTTCCAGCAAAACTACAATGCCGGAGTGAACTGGGAACCCGTAAAAGGACTTAAATTCAGAAGCGAATTCGGATATGGATGGAAATACAATAATACTGACCAAGTATGGGGGGTGGAAGCTACAAACAACAGTAAATATGGAAATCCGGGAATGCCCCAAGCGTTATTAACCAAACTTATCAACAAGAACTGGAGAAACGCCAATACTGTTACATATAATAACGATAAAATGTTCAATTTGAACCACAGAATGAATGTCATGTTAGGTCATGAAGTATCCAGCAGCTACGACCACAAAACAACAATGACATCTGTCGGTTTCCCTAAAAACATGTCAATAAAAGAAGTACTTGCTAATATGGGACAAGGTCAGGCACTTCCCACAGATACATACATTGGTATCAAAGACAACTTGCTCTCTTTTTTCGGACGTATCAACTACACCATTAACGATAAATACCTGATGACTTTCACCATGCGTGCAGACGGCTCCAGCAAATTTGCCTCCGGCAATCAATGGGGATACTTCCCTTCACTGGCTTTAGCATGGCGTATATCCGACGAAGCTTTCATGAGAAACTCCCAAGAATGGCTTTCCAACTTAAAACTTCGTTTAAGCATCGGTACGGCAGGAAACAATCGGATTCCCTCCGGGTCGCTAGAAACAACTTACTCACTGGCAGGTTCGGGAGACAAACATATCTATTTCAACAATACAAGCAGCGTGGTTCTGCAAAGAGGTAAAAACTTGTCCAACCCGAACTTGAAATGGGAAACAACGCTCACTCGTAATATAGGTTTGGATTTCGGCTTCTGGAACGGACGCCTTTCCGGTAGCTTAGATGCATACTGGAACACGACCAAAGATTTGTTGATGCAAACTACCCTCCCCAAAGGAGCTGGTTATGAGTTCCAATATCAGAATTTCGGTCAAACCTCTAACAAAGGTATTGAGCTTGCTTTAGACGCTATCCTTGTCGACCAAAAAGATTTCGGTCTGAATTTCAACTTCAACATTTCTTATAATCAAGCTAAAATTGACAAACTGCCTACAAATAAAATCTGGCAAAGCAGTGGCTGGGGCGGCAGTCTAATCGCTGGTATCGATGATTTCCTAATTGAAGAAGGTGGAAGACTGGGTGAAGTATACGGTTATAAACTAGATGGTTTCTATACCACAGAAGACTTTACTTGGGATAATGGATGGAAACTTAAGGAAGGACGTGTCAATCCGACGGAATCGGGCATGAAAGTCAATAATTTCGGTCCTGGATCCCCCAAACTGAAAGCAAATGCAGATGGTAAAATCGAGAAAGAACGCCTTGGAAATACAATCCCGAAAATAACTGGCGGTTTCGGTATCAATGCACGATATAAGAGCTTTGATTTAAGTGCATTCTTTAACTATTCATTGGGAAACAAAATTATCAACGCTACCAAACTTGCTTCCGGATTCTATAGTGACACAAAAAAAGATTGGAATCTGAACAATGAATTCAACCTTAGCAAACGTTACACTTGGATTGACCCTGCCAACGGAATGGACATGACTTCCAAAAGCTATATCAACGAATTTGGAAGCGACTATGCCATCAACCGTCTAAATGAAATAAATGCCGGTGCCAGCATATTCAACCCAGCTTCCATCACACAGATTCCACTTTTGGACTGGGCTGTAGAAGACGGTGCCTTCCTGCGTGTCAACAACATTTCCATCGGTTACACATTGCCGAAAGTTTTCGTACAAAAACTACAAATGCAGAATGTGCGTATCTACTTTACAGGATACAACCTCTACTGCTTCACTAAATATTCCGGTGCCGATCCGGAAGTAGACACTTGTCGCAAAACACCTATGACTCCGGGCATAGACTATTCGGCCTATCCTAAAAGCCGTTCATTTGTAGGTGGTATAAATGTTACATTCTAAAACAGATACATATATGAAATCAATTATAAAATACATCATTGGAGGAATGGGGTTACTGAGCATCACCTCTTGCAGCGATTTCTTAGATCAAAGCTCTCCTTCCGAAATCAAAGGCGACATGGTTTTCAACTCGCTTACTTTTACAGAACAAAGTTTGAACAAAGTATATGCAGGGCTTACCCTCGACCATACTTATGGTGCCCGCATCCCTCTGAATTTCGGATTCAATACAGATATTGAACTAGTAGATGCCGACGTTAACAAACCGGCTTCTTTCACCGAATCCAGTGAGCGCGCTTTAGGTAATTACAATGGAGAAAGCATCAGCGGTTCCTGGTCAAAACTGGATGACAACTGGAAAAACTGTTTCGCCATTATTGAAGACGCCAATCTTGTCGTAGAAGGAATCCGTTCTAGCGAGTTGTTCCAAGAAGGAAATCCGGCACGCAACAAGATGGCTAATTTCTTGGGTGAGGCACTCACCATCCGTGCTATGGTCTATTTCGACCTTGTAAAAAACTATGGAGACCTGCCAATGAAATTCGAAACGACCAAGGTAGACGGTTCCAATTTATATGTAACCAAAAGCGACCGAGACGACATCATGGAACAATTGCTGAGCGACTTGGAAGAAGCTGCAAACTATCTCCCTTGGGCAGGCGAATCCGGCTATACGACCGAACATGCCACTGCAGGTTTTGCTCACGGCTTGTTCGCCCGCATCGCCCTTGCCAAAGCCGGCTACAGTATCCGCGAATCCTCCAAACCCGGCTATGAGACACTTGCCGGCTCTGACGGTACATACCCTACCCAACGCCCAGGAGAAGCAGAAAGAAAACTGTTGTATGAACGTGCACTGAAACATCTGACAGCTGTTATTGGAAGCGGTGTACACAAGTTGAATCCTTCGTATGCAGACCAATGGTTCCAAGTAAACCAGCGGAAATTGGACAATACTTATAAAGAAAACCTATACGAAGTAGCACACGGTCTGAATAAATCCGGAGAAATGGGATATACCATTGGCGTGAGAATCAGCGGTGCAAGCAGCTACTACGGTGCTAAAGGAAACTCAAGCGGAAAAGTGAAATTAACCGCTCCGTTCTTCTGGTCATTCGACCACTCTGACCTGCGTCGTGACATCACATGTGCCACTTATGAACTCAAAGAAGAAAACGGGCACATCAAAGAAAATATGCAGAAAAACGCCCCATTCGGTATCTATGTAGCAAAATGGGACATCCGCAAAATGAACGACGAATGGCTGAATGCTGTCCGTGCGAGCGATGCAAAAATTGGATATGGCATCAACTGGATTGCAATGCGTTATTCCGACATACTATTAATGTATGCTGAAGTTATGAACGAACTGTATGGAGCTGATGCAGCCAATCCATTGGGTGGAACTGCCATGACAGCCCGTACCGCACTGACAGAAGTTCACAGCCGCGCGTTCGACAACAAAGCCAATGCACAAGCGTATGTAGCTGCTATCTCATCAGGTGACGATTTCTTCAACGCCATTGTGGATGAACGCGCATGGGAATTTGCCGGAGAATGTGTCCGCAAATATGACTTGATTCGTTGGGGATTACTCTCTAAGAAGATCGACCAATTCAAAGAAGACTACCGCCAACTCACTACCATAGCTCCCAAATACATATTCTATAAGATGAAAGCCGATGATGAATATTCCATCGACATGAGTAGTATTTGCTGGTATGAATATCCCTCCTTTGTCAGCGAAATCAATAACGAATTGGATGTCAAGAATGCCATAAAGAACGCCGCAGATCCCAACTGGAAATACGTTCCGGGCTGGGGAACTTTCCCAAATGGAAAGATAGAGAAAGACGCAACTACAAAGCAAGAAGTGTTCAAAGAGGACGGAAGCACCTCCAACGACTCCAACCTTTCGGGATTAACGGACTATGTTAGCACAGGTCTGAACAAGACCGTAAAAAACAGGCATTTGATTCCACTAGGTAGTAAAACGATTTCAGAATCAAACGGAACATTAGCCAATTCATACGGATTCTAATTGATAAAAACGATTATTATGAAAATTAGTACAAATATACACACGCTATTAAGCATCATTTGCTTAACAGTTATTTCATTTTCGTCTTGCGACAAAAGTAATGACTGGAGTTCGGACGAACGATACAACCGCTTATTCCGCAGCAACAATCTTGCGGTTACTCCCCAAACATTCGAAGCAGAGGTTATTTGGAACGCAACTCCCAACACCGACTACTATATCATAGAGGTAAATAAAAACGAATTTACAAATGACGAACTGCAAGAAGGCTCTATCATCTACGGAGAAGACAAAGGCATTACAAGCAGCCCTTACAGTATCACAGGACTAGAAGAGCAAACGACGTATTACTTGCGTCTGCGTTCCTGTTCCGAATCTGCCCAACCGTCTAAATGGTGCACTTTGGAGGATGGCACTTTCACCACGAAGAGCGAACAAATTATCGAAAGCAGCAGCAACGTGACCAGCAAGAACGCCACCATCCACTGGACTGCAGGAGTGGACGTTACCCACTTCCTCATCGAATCTACCGAAGAGGAGACACGCCGCGACATCACCGCCAACGAGAAGAATGCTGGTCAAGCTACGTTGACAGGACTCAAAGCTGCCACCACTTACAAAGTTTCTATCTATAACAATCAGAAGTTGAGAGGAAACTGTAAATTTGAAACAACAGAAGACTTTCCGGAAGGATACAACATAGCCAACCTGAAAGAGGGCGATGATATTGATGCGGTTCTTGCCGAACAACAAGGAGATGTAGTACTCGTCTTCCCTGCTGGAAGCACTTTCGAACGTACGGAAAAACTCAGCATTCCCGCATCGGTAAATGCAATTATCTTCTGGGGCGCCTCCGGTGGGACACAGCCTAACTTCAAGCCCAAAGAAGTGACAGCCACAGAAAATACGACTTCTATCAAGTTTTATAACATGAACCTCTACAACAACGGTAAGAGTGGCGACTATATGATTAATCAGGATGCCATGACAACGGATGTAAACATCTCTTTCGACAAATGCAACGTATCCAAAACTCGTGGTATATTGCGTGTGCAAGGCGGCGGTGTGGATTGCTCCATCAATAGTATAGAGTTTACTAATACCACCTTCAGTGAAATCGGTTCGTATGGTGTCATCAACACTAAAGACATGACGGGAAATCTGAATTCCATTCATATCAGTAAATGTACATTCAATAATGTAGCAGCTACCGACGGACCGACATTTACACTAACAGCAAAAAATACAATGCATCCTATCACATTCAATATCGATCAATGTACATTCTATGCTTGCGATCAAAAAAGTGGAAAACACTTCATTGATGCAAACAAAGTGGAACTACATGATATCAGAATCACAAATTGCTTATTCGCCAACTGTGGTAGCAGCGATGCCAAAAACAAACTATGTAGCATAAAGGGTATCGTTAAAGAGACCTCCGACAACTGGTATACCACCGATTGCGCATGGCACAGTGAGGCACAAGCGATGTGCACCGAATATAGCAAAACATCTGCCGAACTCTTTGAAGATCCTGAAAACGGTAATTTCAAAATTAAAGACGCTTTATTCAAGAACCGTGCAGGCGACCCTCAATGGTTCAGTGAATAATATAGTTTTTACCTAAAAAACATATAAAAAAGATAGGGCGAATGTATATTTGAATATATACACTCGCCCTACTTTTTTATATACATTCCCAAGCAAATGAACGTTTACAAACAAAGCATATAAAATACACTTTGAGTTTGGAATATATGAATTGAGAAGTTCATAGGAATAGTCTCTCAAATCATTTATATCCTAAAATAGAATAACAAAAAGATTATTATTACGTATTACCGGCCTATTTTTTCCTTATACTCAGTTGGTGTCATACCCACTTGTGCCTTAAAACATTTGCTAAAATAACGCGGGTCGTTGATTCCGACCATATATGAAATCTGCGTCATATTAAACTCTCCGGTTTCAATCAGTTGCGTAGCACGCTTGATGCGTATTTCTTTGATAAACTCAATAGGTGCCAGTCCTGTCAATGTCTTCAGCTTCTTGAAGAACACGGAACGACTGACAGCCAGTTCACGTACCAAATCATCCACTACGAGGTCTCCATTATCCATGTTCTGCTCCATCAATTCCACCAGTTTATCCATAAACTTACGGTCATTTGGAGACATATCAGGAATGGTCGGTTGCTGTTGTGACTGTAATTGCGTTTGCTCTTCTTCTCGCTCCGACACTATCTTTTTTTCCTCTTCAGCCATAGCCTTTGTCGACGCAGGCAACTCGCCGGAAGTAACGGACATATTGATATGCATCAGGCTATCCCGATAGAAACTTTGCAGTTTCTTACGCTGCATCAACAGATTTTCCACACGGGCTTGCAGATAGGTAGCACTGAAAGGTTTCGTGATATAATCATCCGCACCATATTCCAATCCTTCCAGTTTACTTTCAATCGTAGTCTTGGCAGTAAGCAGGATAATAGGTATATGGCTGGTTGTCATATCCGCACGCAGTTCACGCGTCATTTCAATACCGTCTTTCTCGGGCATCATCACGTCACTGATAATAATATCCGGAAGATACTTCAATGCTTTATTCGCTCCTTCCCTACCATCGGCAGCTTCCACTACCCTGTACATCGGAGTAAATATACTACGCAAGAATTCACGTAACTCCTGATTATCTTCGACTAATAACATCAGTTCTTTGGAGTTTTCTTCTTTCGCAGCATCTTCCTCATAAACGGCTTCAATTTTCTCCGAATCATCGGGTATCAGCGTTTCAGACTGAATGGAAGAGTTGGCTATATCCACCACTTGCCCCATCCTTACCGGAGCTTCCGCATCTTCCAGGATAAACTCGGTTTCCTTATCATAATGTTCTTTCCCTTTCAGGAAATCGACTTTGAAACAACTTCCCTCTCCCAAACGACTATCCACGGAAATTGTAGCCTTGTGCATCTCCACAAGCTCTTTCACCAATGAAAGTCCGATACCCGTACTAGCCTGATTGAACAGATTCTTGTCCACCAGATTCTCAAAACGGACAAACAAGGACTTCTTTTTATTTTCCGCGATACCAATTCCCTGGTCTTGTACACCGATAGAAACTGTATTCTCATCTTCACGGATAAACATCGTTATCATCTTGCCATTCGGCGTATACTTAAATGCATTGGAAAGCAGGTTGAATACAATCTTTTCCAGCTTATCGGCGTCCACCCAAAGATAAAGATGCTCCTTTTCCGTCTGAAACAGGAAATCAATCCGATGCTCTTCGGCCACAGCCTCAAAATTATCCATCACCTTGCGCACGAAAGGAACGATGTCCACACGCTGTACCTGCATCTTCATCTTCTTGTTCTGAATCTTACGGAAGTCCAATATCTGATTGACAAGACGAAGCATACGGCTGGTGTTCCGTTCAACCACCACCAACTGTTCGCGGGCATCAGCCGGCAATTTATCATTCTTCAAGACTTGCTCTACCGGACCTGCTATCAACGTAAGCGGAGTACGCAACTCATGGGATATATTCGTAAAGAAGCGCAGTTTTATATCCGAAATCTGCTGTTCGACCGACACTTCATGCTTCAACCGGTAAATGGTGAACAGGATATAAACGGCCACAAGAATAATAATCAGAATGAAAAGTATATAAAGCACGTATGCTATCGGCGTTTCCCAGAAAGAAGGCAGAATGACAATATCCAAGATACGTTCGTTATCCACCCACACACCATCGCTATTGGTAGAACGGACGCGGAGCACATACTCTCCTTTCGGAAGATTCGTATAAGTCACGCTACGCTGTTTGTCGGCAAAGGTCCACTGTTTTTCAAATCCGTCGAGAATATAAGCATACTGTATATTCTGCGGATTGGTATAATCGAGTGCCGCGAAATGAACGGAGAAAATATTCTCTTTATGCGAAAGTACCAATTTATCAGTGTCGTCAATATCCACTTTCAATAATGAGTTGCCGCCGGGGGTAATGTCCTCATTAGCCACTGTCAGTTTGGAGAATACGATAGGCGGGATATAGCTGCTCTTACGAATAGAGTCAGGATTAAATATAAAGACTCCGCCACTGGCACCGAAAAGCATGCTTCCTTTAGCAGTTAATGCCGAAGCGGCTTCACTAAAACGTACGGGGAAAGTGATACTACGTTCGTCATAACTTTCAAAACGTTCTTCAGAGGGGATGAACTTACAAATTCCATTCTCTGTACTAATCCATAAATTCTGCTTACTATCTTCGCGGATGGAAAGCAGGACATCAGAAGGAAGACCATCCAATACGGAATATGATTTGAATTCTCCGTGACCGTCCTTACTGATAGATACCAGTTTGTTGAGTCCGCCGCCGAAAGTAGCCAGGTAAAGTTCCTTTTTCTTGGTGGAGATAATCCAATGGACATCATTATTACTCAAACTTTGCGTATCATTCGGCATACGGGAGAAATGATAGAACTTCACATCCTCCGGTTTCTTAAAATTCTCATCAAAAGCAACGGCACCCGTAGTTGTTCCTACCCACAAGCGTCCGTTGTTATCGGAAGTGATGAAACGAGCTTTGTAACAAGGATCGATGGGATAACCTTTCAGGTTGTTCCGGTGATTGATAAACAATGTCTTTCCAGCTTCATTCTCCGTGATATAATTGATACCTCCGGCAAAAGTTGCCAGCCAGATACGACCATAATGATCTTCATAGACGCAATATACATTATTATCGCTCAAACTGTACATATCATCTTCACGATGAAGATAACGGGTCAACTTATAAGACATTCCGTTGGAAGAAGTCGGCTCGGCACGAACAAGGCCGTCTCCTTTTGTCGCAATCCAGATGATTCCTTTTGAATCCTGAATAACAAAATAAACGGTTCCCAACATGGGAGTACCGATGGTAGAGATCGTGCCGTTTTCGGTGAGGTATCCTTTATAAGTTTTGCCGGCATCATATATACGAAGTATACCGTCTTTCAAGCCAACCCACAAATTGCCCAGTTTATCTTCACACAGGGCACGCACCTCATTATGCAACGATTCGTGTTCATGAGGCATAGGGGTCATCATCGCAAAGGGTACATTTCGATAAGTCACCTTCTCCAATCCTTTGGAGTGGGTACAAAGCCACAGATTACCTTGTTTGTCGGAAAAGGCCGAATGAATCTTATTGGAAAAACGCCAGTCACGGCTACCCAGTCCGTTATAGAAAGGAACCAAGCATTTTTTTTGAGGATCGAAGTAAGAGAAACCTCCTCCGTAAGGATGTACCCAAAGATAACCGTTTACGTCTTCATGGATATGAAAAGCCGGACGGGAACGTTCGGGATTACTATATTCTATTGGAATTTGTTCACGGGTCACCACTCCGGTCGAGGGATTAAAATGAGCTACAACACCCGGTTCTTCCTGTTCGAACCACACTTCCGAAGAACGGTCTACATAAGCAGAAAGGATCGGCTTTGCGGGTAACGCCTTACAAGCCAGGAACGAGTAATGTACGTTTGTTTTTGTTCGCAGGTTGTAAGTAAAGAAGCCATCCGAATCGGTAGTAATAACGGATACGTCCGGTGCAATGGGATGAATGGAGGTTATCTGTCCTTTTGTGGGAAGCTCGATCAACGTAAACTCTCCGCTTTCTTTCTGATAAGACCAGATGCGTCCATGATCCGAGGCGAAGCAAATATCTTTATCGCGTTCCTGCACAGCATAGAAAGCCTGATTCATTCCGCCAAACTTTCCTTTTGTCTCCGTAAAATAAGAATCCGGCTCTTTCTTTCCGGGATGGATCATACCGAGGCCATTATCCGTCAACAACCAGTCATTGCCGGCTTTATCCTGATGAACTTTGAATACATGTAAAGAAGGAAACAGTTCTGTCTTGCTGGAATAAATATCCCATGTCAAGCGATTATTCTCATCCGGATGCGTCAGGATGCGGATAGCTCCATCGTTTTCCGTTAGCAGCCAGACGGTTCCGTTCGGCATCACTTCAATGGTATGCACATTGAAAGCACTCCCCTCTTCTCCGGCAGCAGGCACTTGCTCGAATGTCTCTGTCTTCGGGTCGAAACGATGGACACGGTTGTCATAAGTCAGCAACCACAGAAAGCCGTAACAATCTTCATACATACGGTCTACACGGTTATTGGTCAGACTGATGTAGTTTCCCTGACGAGCCTTGTATGTTTTGAAAGTATAACCGTTGAAACGGTTGATACCATCCCAGGTGGCAAACCAAAGGTTGTCTTTGTGATCCTGCAAGATGTTCATCACCGTATTTTGGGATAATCCATCTTCAGTAGAATAGTGGGTGAAAAAACAGTGCTGTTGCGCGTATGTTGAGAACGCAATAGCTAACAAAAGAATTACTGAAATTAAGGTTTTCTTCATCATATCACTCGGTTCTGTGGCGTAAAGATAGAAAAATACTTGTAGTATCATGCAATCTTTAGCGGCTATTTAACAGAATCGGGCCAACATGACTTATGTCTCTATTTTTTTTAAAATATTAGGCAATGCGGCTATCATGTAAAAAGGAAGGTTGATAAGTTTGAAATGTTTTCCTTCATTAGTAGTAACTTCGTCTATGGCATAATTCCCCGACCAGATTCGAACTGCCAAATCATGCTCCGTTTCATTCATAAACTGATGAATGGATTTTAAGTGGGCGTTGTGTCCGTTTTTCACTTCAATTGGAATGATTTTCCCGCCATATATGTATACAAAGTCCACTTCTGCAGAACTCCCCCTTTTAGCCCGTACCCAAAACTTTTGCTTCTTACCTACTTCGTTGGAAAGAGCTTTTAATTCCTGCGCAACGATTTGTTCGGCAGCCATACCTCTCCATGTATCCGTCAAATCTTTACTAAGAAGATATTCTTTTTGTATTTCAGCCGCATAATTTACTAGTCCTGTATCCAGCCAGATCAATTTAGGAGCGCGTTTCAAATCTGTGGTAGCTGGCATTATCGTATGAGTGGTAGGATATACCAACTCCAGCAACAATGCTTTTTCCAGAGTACGGAAAGCCTCGCCCGTTTCACGGGCTTTGTAAGCGGACTGTGCAAATCCTCCTAAAGTGACAGCTTGCCCTGCATATCCCCAACCTTCTTCCAGTATGTAACGAATCACCGCAGCTTGCGTGTTTGTCCCCGCATACTTTTCCACATCATTCTTGTAGGCATTTAGCAGTTGATTGTAAGTATCGGACAAGGATACAACATCTCGGTTGGCAGCATACCTCGCTACAATTTCGGGCATCCCGCCTATCAGTGCATAACTATTAAAAAGTAGCATTAATTGTTGATGGAAAGCCTCCGGCAAACGTGCTTCCAAAATCCAATCTACAAACCGTCCCTCTCCTATTGCCTGAAGAAATTCAATAAAGGAACACGGATGCAAAGCCATATACTCCACCCGTCCTACAGGCAACGAGATGTGTTTGTCCAACATATTTTCCAGAAGAGAACCTGCTGCAATAACATACAACTCCGGCAATTCCTCGTAAAAGTACCGCAACAATGCAACAGCTTGTGGCGACGACTGTATCTCGTCGATAAAAAGCAGGGTTCGTCCCGGCCTCTGCGGCTTATTATCATACAAAAACAATAAAGGCAGCAGCATCTTTACATCATCAGTAGACTCAAACAAATCCTTTGCCTCTTTCTTTTCAAGATTTAAAGACAGGAAATTATCAAATTCTTTGCCAAACTGCTCAACAATAGTGGTCTTCCCTACTTGGCGGGCTCCTCTCAATATCAGAGGTTTTCTATTATTTTTCTCTGCCCACTCATGCAACTGATTCTGTATCCTTCGTTCAAACATATCGTAATTTGTTTATTTACAGTTACAAATATACAAATTTGTTTCATTGCAGGGGTGAATTTACTCATTTTTTGTTTCATTGCAGAGGTAAATTAGCTTAATTTTTGTTCCATTGCAGAGGTATATTACACCAACTTTGTACCAGTTCAATAAAGTTGTACCAGCTCAATAAAGCAGTGTACCAGTTGAGCATATGCAGTTCCGCCCTTTCAGGGCTTATGTTTGGTGTATACCTATCACGTAGGGCAATGCCCTACGCTATATAATAGAAGGCTTTCAGCCTATTAAACTACTTCCGAAACTTGAGTAAACAATCATATCTGTTCGTCAGATCAACGCTTTACCGTTATCAGTTTATTTCCGTTCTCTATCGGATTCCATCCGTCTTCTCCTGCCAAAACTGCATTTATCTCATATCCTTTCAGATTCTTCAATTGTTGGGAGAAAGCAGCGCGCGCTTTCGGATGGGCTCCTTCGCCCCGACTTTCATATTCGGCATAAAAGACAGTTTTCTCGTTTTCCTTCTTGCCCCAGTTGTTCCAGCCAACGGGAAGAATGTGTTTCCCCAATTCGCAACGGATGAATACAGCTTGTGCATACGGACGCCAGGGACGGGACAGATACACTTTTGTGGCTTCCGGTTCCGCAGTCAGTTTGCAATTATAGAATACATAGCCATATTTTTTACCTTTATCAGTAGAGGGAGCGGTGACATAACCATCCCGTTTGCTATGAATGTGGCAACGGTTGAAAACAGCCGTAGACCAACCGAAGATAAAATCTACCGTTCCTTCGATGTAGCAGTCTTCATAATATTGGCGGCTTTGCTTGCTGTATGTATAGAGGGTATCCTGGAAGCCGAGGAAACGACAGTTCTTAAAATAGACACGATCGGCAGACACAAAGCAGGCAACTGCCTGTCCTACGGGACCTGATGAGTTCTCGAATGTGATATTCTCCGCATAAAAATCGGGGGCATAGATGTAACAGCTGGACGAACCGGAAGTTCCCATGTTCTCGCCGAATACATTTTTCTTGTTTGCAAAACCGTCATAAGTCAGTATCGCACTGTCTTCTCCAATCAAAGAGATATTAATCTTGGATTCAGGGATGATGAGTTTCTCTTTATAAGTTCCTTTACGAATCAGGATAGTGGTACGGACGTCTTTGCGAAAATCGGGAACAGCATTGATAGCTTCCTGCACGGTAAAGAAATCACCGCTACCGTCTTGGGCCACTACATAATCGAATTGACGGATATATTTCGCCAGTTCCGGAATTTCCTTGCCGATGGCATCCACTGCCAGTCCGGCAATTGTTCGTGCTCCGTATACGTTTAAATGAGTATTGTCTTCACGACCTTTCGGGAAAGCCGGCACCTGATTGGGTTCGACAAACATAAATAGTTTCTTTGATTCTACTGGTCCCAGTTCCTGCACCAGGTCGTGGGTGATTTTATTCATGTCGATGAAAGTCACTCCCAGTTCTTTTGCCACATTGCGGGGAGCATCCAGATAGGCGCCATGCGTATCGAATAAAACAATTCCTTCTTTCGGTTGTTCCTTTTCCCCTGGTGTGCGGCGGACATCTTTTGCGATGGCATCATCCTTCGGCTGTACGAAATTTCGACGGACGATAGAGTTGAACAATACCGGTATTCCACCTTTGGCGCGGGTTTCATTCACATACCGACGAAGATTTTCATCAAAAGTACTGCCCGGATCGGTGTGACGGGTAGAGTCTGCTTTCTCATCATTATGGCCGAACTGAATAAAGACATAATCTCCTTTTTTCACTTTAGAAATTACTTTTTCCCAGCGTCCTTCGCTGATAAAGCTCTTAGAACTTCGACCGTTGGCGGCATGATTGTCTATCCGTATGTCTTCGGAGAAGAATCCGGGAAGTACCATTCCCCAACCACGTTCGGGATTTCCTCCGTCTATTTTCTTGTTAGCCATTGTCGAATCACCTATCATAAAGATAGTGATGACCGGTTTGTCTGCACGAAATGCAGAAAAAAGAATAAGAGCCGTTGCAAGTAGCCCTACCATTTTAACCCTAAGTGTTTTCATATTCTTCATCCCCTCTTACGAGTTTTATTTTTTGTTTTTATCTGCCACCTGCAACGTTTTGCTTGTATCTTACTTGCAATCAACTGATTGCAGCGTTGCAGATACTGTTGCAGATACCGTTGCAGATGTTTATCTGCAACACCTTATATAATCCTGTTTTGCACGCAGGCAAATTCAGTTTCCACGCATAGGAACTACAGTTTCCCCGGGAAGAAACGCTAGTTTCCACGTAGAGAAACGACAGTTCCCACATAGGGAAACTGCAGTTTCCTGCCTTGGAACAGGAGTTTTAAGCTAGGGAAAGCAAAGAGCCAAGCCCGGAAACAAAAATTTCAAGCTGCATAAACAGTCGGAAAACCTACGTATTTTTATTTATAGGGATACCAATTACTGCTTTCCTTAAAGATATTTTGCGGAGTATACTTCATTGCCTCCTTATTTGTCAACTGTTTAGCCCATGCCACACGCCCGGAAGTATCTGCGCCCGCACCCGTATTTCCGAATTCGGCATAACGGGCTGTCTTTTCGTTCTCCGGATTCTTCCAATTGTGCCATCCTTCGGGACGGATATGATTACCAAACTCACAATTGATAAAGACCGTTGCCGCATAAGGACGCCACGGACGACCTAAATATACTTTTTTCACTCCCGGAGCGGCCGTCAACTTACAGTTTTTGAAAACATAACCGAATTCTTCACTTTGAGGAGTGGAAGCGGCAGTGATATACGAATCACGTTTACTATGCAGTTCACAATATTCGAATAGAGCGGTGGAAGGACCAAAAATAAAATCGGTAGTTCCCTCGATATAGCAATTTGTGAATAAGAGACGCGCTCCTTCGGTTCCTGTATAAATAGTATCCTGATTTCCCAAGAAACGACAGTTGACAAACATCAGTCTGTCACCTTCGGTGTGAAGAGCTACCGCTTGCCCCAGTGGAGCCGCATTATTTTCAATCGTCAGGTCTTTGAAAGTGATGTCATTCCCTTCCACTTTTACCGTATAGGTACGGAAAGTACCCATCTTATTGATATTGGCATGGTCATCGTAAGTGATAATCGTTTTTTCTGCGCTTTCGCCCACTAATTGCACATTCTTTACCCAGGAAGGAATGACCAGTTTTTCTTTGTATATACCGTTCTTGATAAATATCGTCACCGTATAATCCATAAAAGCGCGGACAGCTTCCACGGCTTCCTGAATGTTACGATACTCCCCTGTCCCGTCGCGTGCCACAACTAATGTGTCTTTGCGTTGCTGTTGTTGTGCATAAACAGATGTTGCTCCCACACCCAGTAGAAGCAAACACATCATTCCTTTAAAAATACTCCTTTTCATTGTCGGAAATTACTTTTGTAAACGTTCGTATTCCAAGCTAGCCATAATAAAAGGTCCTACGGCTTTAGGATCGTTATTGCGGATAGTTTCATTAATATAATAGTCATAATCGCCGGAACGATAGACCTTTCCTCCCAATCCTGCCACTGCACAAGCCTTGGTGATGGTTACCAATCCGTTCTTGTCCACTTCGATAAAATTATCCAGGAATCCTTTGTAGCCCTTCAATGCCACATCCAGATAAGACTTATCAATATATCCCAAACGAACCGCCTTAAAGAGCGAATAAATAAACATAGCGGAACAGGAAGATTCTACGTAATTACCCTTATCACCACTCCGGTCCATCACCTGATACCATCCTCCGGTCTTCGGGTCCTGAAGTTTCTTCACCTGCACAGCTACATTATTCAATATATCAAGCAGGGAATCTCTTCCGGCTTCATGTTGCGGAATAAATTCGAGCACATCCACCAATGCCATCGCATACCATCCCATTGCACGTCCCCATGTATGTTTCGATTGTCCGGTCACCGGGTCCGCCCAACGTTGAGTGCGGCTTACATCGCACGCATGACGATAAAGACCATTCTTAGGATCGTACGTATGACGGGCACAAGTGACAAACTGGTTGATTACATCTGCATAGTCCTGCGGAAGATTATTACGGAATGCATATTCCGCGTAGAAAGGAGCTCCCATGTAAATTCCGTCCAGCCACATTTGGTGGGGATAAATCTTTTTATGCCAAAAACCACCGTCCTCATTACGCGGTTGTCCTTCAAACTGGCTATAAAGCAGGTCGAGCGCTTTCTTATATTTAGGATTCTTGGTCTGCTCATAGATACGGAAAAGGATTTTTCCGGAGTTGATACGGTCAAGACTGTAATCGGTTAATTTATAAGCGGTAATGCTTCCGTCTTCGTGCACCATTGTATCCGCATACGCGATGGCGTAATCGCTAATTTTCTTGTCGCCATAAGCGTCGTACACATCGAGCATGGCTCCCAGTTCAAGTCCGTGGCAATAATCCCATTTCAGTTTCGGCTGAAAGTCGAGCTGCCAGGATTCGGGGTAACGGATCATTTCCGATTCAGTCAGTCGCACAGACCAGGGAAGTTTGCTGTCTACCTGTTGTGCCGATACAGAAGCGGTCATTGTAACCAATAAAGCCACTATAAAAAAATTATAAAAAGGAGTTCGTCTCATGGTTTGTTATTTTAAGGATTCAACATAGTCTTTTTTCACGGTACGAAAGTAGTGTTTTTCCTCCAAACCCAGTGGGATTTTTTAGTCAAGTAGGTGCATTTTTTGTTTTTCGTGCACGGAAACGACTAATTTTGTGCACGCAAACGTCAAAAATGTCCATTTTTGATGCAATATCTCATAAATTAAGAGTTTCGTTTTGGAAGAAAGCAAAAAAGGTCTTACTTTTGGCACGGTTTACAACTAATACCCTCTGGGGAAACACAGGTAATTTATCATTAAAACAGAGAAAAAATAGAACAGAATGGAAGAAGTATTTAAGTACATTATCGGTCTTGGAGCGGCAGTAATGATGCCAATCATTTTCACGATTTTAGGAGTATGTATCGGTATTAAACTTCCCAAAGCGCTGAAGAGCGGTTTGTTGGTTGGTGTCGGTTTCGTTGGTTTATCAGTAGTGACGGCATTGCTCACCAGCAGTCTGGGTCCGGCATTAAGTAAAATGGTTGAAATCTACGGATTGGAATTGGGAATTTTCGACATGGGTTGGCCTTCTGCTGCGGCGGTAGCTTACAACACTTCAGTCGGTGCTTTCATCATCCCTGTTTGCTTGGGAGTCAATTTATTAATGTTGCTTACCAAAACAACCCGTACCGTTAATATCGACCTTTGGAACTATTGGCACTTCGCATTTATCGGTGCTATCGTCTACTTCGCTTCCGACAATATCTATTGGGGATTCTTCGCTGCCATCATCTGTTACATCATTACACTGGTAATGGCTGATATGACTGCTCCTGCTTTCCAGAAGTTCTATGATAAAATGGACGGTATCTCTATTCCTCAACCGTTCTGCCAAAGTTTCGTTCCGTTTGCTATTGTAATCAATAAACTATTGGATAAAATTCCGGGATTCGACAAGCTGAATATCGATTCTGAAGGTATGAAAAAGAAATTCGGATTGATGGGTGAACCGCTGTTCTTGGGTATCGTAATCGGTTGCGGTATCGGCGCATTGGGTTGTGCCAGCTGGAAAGAAGTATTGGATAATATTCCGGGCATTTTAGGACTGGGTATCAAGATGGGTGCGGTGATGGAATTGATTCCACGTATCACCAGCCTCTTTATCGAAGGTTTGAAACCGATCTCTGACGCTACCCGCGAACTGATTGCTAAGAAATATAAGAATAACACCGGTTTGAGCATCGGTATGAGCCCTGCACTGGTTATCGGTCACCCGACTACCCTGGTGGTATCTCTGCTGTTGATCCCTGTCACTATCTTCCTGGCTGTTATCCTTCCGGGCAACCGTTTCTTACCGCTGGCTTCTCTGGCAGGTATGTTCTACCTGTTCCCGATGATTCTGCCTATTACAAAAGGTAACGTAGTGAAATCATTTATTATCGGCCTGGTAGCATTGATTGTAGGTCTGTATTTCGTAACAGGACTGGCAGGCTTCTTCACACTGGCTGCTAAAGATGTATACGAAGCAACAGGTGACCCGACAGTAAACATCCCCGCCGGTTTTGAAGGCGGCGCACTTGACTTTGCTTCCAGTCTCTTCTGCTGGGGTATCTTCCACCTTACTTACAGTCTGAAGATTATCGGCCCTGCCATCCTCGTGGCACTGGCACTCGGAATGGCTATCTACAACCGTATCCGCATGACTAGAAACGACGCAAAGAACGCATTGAACAGTAATAAGGAATAAGTAGAAAAGCCTTTAACTGATAATAATAAGTGGTATATAATATATAACTCAATAAAAAACTCGAAAGATGAAAAAATTAGCAATTGCAATGATGTTGGGTATCGCAGCAATGTCTGCCTCCGCCCAGGTGAATTACAAGATGCAAGTGGCTTGCAGCCCGCAAGACGTGAAAACGTATGATACTAACCGCTTGCGCAGTAGCTTCCTGATGGAAAAAGTAATGGTTCCGAACGAAATCAACGTTACTTATTCTATGTACGATCGTCTGATCTTCGGTGGCGCAGTACCTGCAACAAAAGAATTGGTACTTGAAACAATCGACCCGCTGAAATCTAAATTCTTCCTCGAACGCCGCGAACTGGGTGTCATCAACATTGGTGGCGAAGGTATCGTAACCGTAGACGGTAAAGAATATACGCTGAAATTCAAAGATGCCCTGTACGTAGGTAGAGGCAAGCAGAAAGTGACTTTCAAGAGCAAAGATTCCAGCAATCCTGCCAAATTCTACATCAACTCGGCTACTGCCCACAAGGAATACAAGACTCAATTGATTACTATCGACGGACGTAAAGGTTCTCTGAAAGCAAACTCATTTGCTGCCGGAAAGCTGGAAGAAAGCAACGACCGCGTTATCAACCAGTTGATTGTTAACAACGTACTTGAAGAAGGCCCCTGCCAACTGCAAATGGGATTGACTGAACTGAAACCGGGTAGCGTATGGAACACCATGCCGGCACACACTCACTCTCGTCGTGTAGAAGCATACTTCTACTTCAATGTACCGGCAGGAAATGCTATCTGCCACTTCATGGGCGAACCTCAAGAAGAACGCGTCGTATGGATGCAGAACGAACAAGCTATCATGTCACCGGAATGGTCTATCCACGCTGCTGCCGGAACAAGCAACTACATGTTTATCTGGGGTATGGCAGGTGAAAACCTCGATTACGGAGACATGGACAAGATCAAATATACAGAAATGCGCTAACCGTTGCGTATTCCTGTATGACATATAATTTTTCAGACGCAGATAACGCGGATAGCACGGATCAAAAAATAAGAATCCGCATTATCCGCGTCATCTGCGTCTAAAAGATTAGACTCATTTGCTCTTGATTCACAAACTCGTTTATCTTCTTTCTGTATTACCCCCAACGTTGCAAATGATAATGCTATGAGACATTTTTATATCCTTTGAAACAAATAGCATATATAATGCAACGAATAATACATGATTTTGACCAATTTTTACAAATAAAATTCAGTCGAAATACCGACCTTTGTCAACGAAACAAAATCTATTTAAATCCATTATCATGAATGCATTTCAAAAAACAGGCGAAAAGATGACAAACTACAGATGGACCATCTGTGCTATGCTATTTTTTGCTACTACAGTTAACTATCTCGACCGTCAGGTTCTCTCATTGACGTGGGATGAATTTATCAAACCGGAATTCCACTGGGACGAATCTCACTACGGTACTATTACTTCTGTTTTCTCCATTGTATACGCTATATGTATGCTGTTTGCCGGTCGTTTTGTCGACTGGATGGGAACTAAAAAAGGTTTTCTATGGGCTATCGGTGTATGGTCGGCAGGTGCTTGTCTTCATGCCGTTTGTGGTATTGTCACAGAAGCACAAGTTGGACTTCATAGTGCAGCAGAACTGGCAGGTGCCACAGGAGATGTGGTAGTGACTATTGCTACGGTCAGTATGTACTGCTTCCTCGCCGCCCGCTGTATCCTCGCATTAGGAGAAGCTGGTAACTTCCCTGCCGCTATTAAAGTAACCGCAGAGTACTTCCCTAAAAAAGACCGTGCTTATGCTACTTCTATCTTTAATGCCGGTGCATCTATCGGAGCATTGATCGCTCCTCTTACCATTCCTATTCTGGCAAAAATGTTCGGTTGGGAAATGGCATTTATCGTAATTGGTGGACTTGGCTTTATCTGGATGGGATTCTGGGTGTTTATGTACGATGCACCGTCGAAAAGCAAACATGTCAATCAGGCAGAACTTGACTACATCGAGCAAGATAATCGCGAAGCAGGCAGTGCTCCAATGACAGACGAAAAAGATGAAAAGAGAATGAAGTTCTGGCAATGTTTCAGCTACAAACAAACATGGGCCTTTGTCTTCGGTAAGTTCATGACTGACGGCGTATGGTGGTTCTTCCTTTTCTGGACTCCGTCTTATCTGAATACACAATTCGGTATCAAAACCTCCGACCCGCTGGGTATGGCGTTGATCTTTACGCTTTATGCAGTGACTATGTTATCTATCTATGGTGGTAAACTACCTACTATCTTCATCAACAGAACAGGTATGAATCCGTATGCAGCCCGTATGAAAGCGATGCTAATCTTCGCCTTCTTCCCGCTGGTTGTACTGTTAGCACAACCGTTAGGTACTGTTTCTCCATGGTTCCCGGTTATCTTAATCGGTATTGGTGGAGCTGCTCATCAATCCTGGTCGGCCAATATATTCTCTACCGTAGGCGATATGTTCCCAAGAACAGCTATTGCAAGTATCACCGGTATAGGTGGTATGGCAGGAGGCGTAGGCTCTATGATTCTTCAGAAAGTGGCAGGTAACTTGTTCGTATATGCTTCCGGAACAACGATGGTTGACGGTCATGAGGTGGAAATGACGAAAGAGTTACTCGAACAAGGGGCACAATTTGTTCACCCTGCCATGACATTCATGGGCTTCGAAGGTAAACCGGCCGGATATTTCATCATCTTCTGCGTGTGTGCAGTAGCTTATCTGTTGGGTTGGGTTATCATGAAGGCATTAGTTCCGAAATACAAACCTATCGTATTGGATTAAATCTATTCGTACAGATAGAATCGTTAAAAACAAAAGAGTAACTCGTCGCCGAGTTACTCTTTTGTTTTTAACCAATTATTCAAAAAAATGAAAAATGAAAAGAAAAATAAAAAAGCCTCTTCTCACGAAGAAGGCTTTTTAGGTTTACTTATCCTGCATCATCCTCCTGCAAAATTTTTAACCGAAACACTAGAAACAGTGTTTTTGCATTCCTATAATGAAGTATAGTAAACGTTAAGATGAAAAAAAGGGAAGTCTCACGACTTCCACAATTCTTCTAACCTTAAATCTAAATCTCTATGAAAAAAACGTGTTGCAAATATAGGCGTTTGTTCAACATAGAGGTGTTAATGAATTGCATAAAGAGAGAATAAAAACTAACATCTGCAAAATGATGCAATTTTTCAGAAGCTTTCTATTAATTTTAATAAACTTTTATAGAGTGGATTGCGTTCGAGGAGCTCGGGAACTCCTGTAATGAACATCTGTTTTCTTGCACGGGTCAAGGCAACATTCAGTTTCCGGTCGATCAAAACACCCTCTTCTTCCGTCAGATTGGATAGAAATTTTAGTTGGTAAGGGTAGTTGACACAGAAGGAATAGATTATTACATCACGCTCGCTTCCCTGGAACCGTTCTACTGTGTCAACCAGGATTCGGTTCAGAGCTGGAATACCTAATGATTCTATTTCTTTTTTTATCAATGCTATCTGACTCCGGTAAGGGGTAATGATCCCTAAAGTACGGGATTCGTCAAAATCTGTCTGATGATCTTCATAAATGCGAGCAGCTAAGTCGGCAACAATACGTGCTTCCGAATAGTTGATCTTTGCAGATGCTCCGGCCTTTTCCGGCACAGAGGGATAAAAAGCCAAACGACAGATAGTATCGGATGATTCTATTTGGTGAGGCAGGCCGACAGGGATCAGACGCCCTCCATAAAAGGCACGATTAGCAAACAAAGCAACTTCCGGATGCATTCGCCCTTGACGGCATAGCATATCGTAGGAGCGATGAACTGTTGCAGTACAGTTCCGGTAGAGGCGTTCAAACAAGGAATCTTTCAGATTGGTCAACCCGATAGACAGTAAAGATTCATCATAAATGGCCGATTGCTCCGTATTTTGCTGTACCACAGCAGGCAGTTGTTTATGATCTCCGATCAACACAAACTTATCTATTGCATCTTTTCCGTCTTCTCCACGTGCACAGAGAATGCCTAACAACTGCGGTTCCAATATTTGGGTAGCTTCATCAATAATAGCTACATCAAAATGTTTCAGACAAAACAGTTCCGGTTTGCCGGAAATAGCCGCTACCGTTCCCACAATAATCCGACAATTCCGGATGCGTTCGTACACTTCCGAACGACGGCTACAAGAGGATAATTCATTTTCAATCAGATGCCCGCGGTAGGCTTCATCACATGATAATTCACTTCCCACACGTATAAAATCAACAGCCGGAGCAATGGAAGCCAGCGACTTGCATATCTCATCGACAGCCCGGTTGGTGTATGAAAGCAAAAGAATCTGCGCATCTTTATCTGCATGAAAAGTCTCCACCATTTTCTTCAGGGCACATGAAGTTTTGCCTGTTCCCGGAGGCCCGATAAGAAGGAAATAATCCTGTGCGGCTTTTGCTTTCAGGGCGATTCGCGTAAAATCGTCTTCCGAACGGGAAATCATGGAATCCAATGATTCATCAAACCGAGGAGGACGCTGTGACAACAATAAGTCACGCCGCTCCTTCCTTGCAGAAAGATAAATATATAACCCCTGATACATCGAGCGGAATGTTGTATCCATTGTATCATGTTCTATCGCATAAAGGCTTTCGGCAGGAAGTACGGATGGATTCTGCTGGGTAGCACGTAAGCGGATACCTATTTCGTTTTCTGTCAAGTATTCAATATTGCCCTTGAAAACCATTTTATTGGTAACGTTATCTGTATCGCGGTTACGTTCATAAAGGATAATGGCGTCGCCTTGACGGAAATTAGGAAGAGAAGTCTCTGTTTCAAGAGCTTCACTTCTGACAGTCTTACTTGCAGAGGCTTCATTTCCAAGAATATCTTTTCCAATAGCTTTATCTCCGGTAATGTCATTTCCAATAGCTTTATCTCCAGTAATATCATTTATGGTAGCCTCATTCAACAAAGTTTCCCCAGCCTTCTCCTTTTTAAAGAAAGAAAAAGTAAGTCCGGCTTTATGTTCATCGGCAGCATGATTCTCCTTTATTTTCAAATCATAAATGATTTCTCCGGCCTCGCATTTCTCCGCTAATGTAGAAAGCCATAAAGAAGCTGCCCCGGTACGTCCTTCATAATCCACATCACCGGATTTTGAAGTATAAAGTTCCTTTGTAATGAAGTTGTACACCGCATAGAAGTAATTCTTTTCCAGTGGAGAAAGAGCTTTCAGTTTCGATTGAAAGTTATCAATAGAAGGACGCAGATATGTTTCCCAAAAACGTCCTTTCAATCCTCGTTCATTCAAGGTGGAGGCATTGATTTCTTCCAGTTTTTGTGCCGTATATTCCAGACTGTTGCGTAATTGGACGCCATATTCATCGGCCACAATCCGGTTACGCAAATCAATCACCCGACGTACCATCGCCCATGAAGGACGGGAGGGATAAAGGAGCGGATAACGGGTATAAAGCAAATAGGCTTTCACTTTCCGGTGATCCATTCCCATCGAATATTGCAGGACTGCTTGATAAAGTAACATCTGTACTTTATTATTCTCCTTCGGCTCTACCTTGCCTCGGATAGCGTATTCATCCGCCTTGCCGGATTTCATTTCTATGAAAGAAGACATATCCCGCTGCATATAGTCGAGACGTCCCTGAAGTCCGAGTGCTTCACAGATATAAGACGGTTCGAGCACGGCATCCGTCTTGTCCAGTTCATAACCGGCTGCATGAAAGGTATCATTGACCGTTTCACGAATATGATCGAAGTGCAGTTTGCAGTCCTCAAAGAATTGGCGTTCTTTCTCTTTGTCGCGCAAATCGGAACAGGCAGCCAGCTCAATAGGATAACGCCGGAAGGCTTTCTGCATACAGGTACGATAATCTATGTCTTCACTCTTCGCATGAATCCATTCGTCCAGGAAAAGATTGGCTATATTTCCCAGTAACAGAGGCCGGGCATTTTCGATCGGTTGAAGACGGGAAAGAAAATAATTGGCCGGATGATGCCCGTAATCACGGAAACACTCTGCCAAAGAACTGATGTCAAGTAAATAATCCGGTTCGAGTACAATGAAAGAAGGAGTCAGGATTCCCGCCTCATCCACTGCAACATCCAATAAATTGACCTGGGCATGACGCCAAAGCAGTTTGCACGTTTCTGCAAACTCTTCATTGATTTGAGGGATATTATAACGAACTAAATATGGTTTCTCCGAGACTTCGTCCAAGGGAGTCACATACAAATATTGCTCGTCAGCATACTGGAAGCAGACACGCATCCGCTGCACCCGTTCGCGGGCAGGAGGCGCAACCAGATAGGTGGCATCCGCACGCGGAAGTAGGCGGTATAATTCCAAGGGAATATCCTCTTCCAAGAGTTTACGAATAAAAAAAGCTAATGTTTTCGCATCGCGCAAGAGTTGTTCCCGGTTGGGCTCCTGCTGGCGGTTCAAGATAGCATTCGAAGTGAGCCGGAAAGTATGCAGCCGGTTCTGCTCTGCAACAGAGAGACCGACCTTAGCCGCCACAAAACTGATTCGTGCGGAAAGGTCGGTCATCTGTAAGCTTTCGTTTTGCATTTGCGCGCGACAAATACGCTCCAGCAAGTCGCGCATTTGCTTATATCCTACGGCAAGATAAGCATCTTCCGTCCGGCAAACTGCTAAAAGGATTTCATAAGATTCTATCGCTTCACTCTTCGGACAGGGCAACTTCATCTCCAGCTTCATCTTCAACTTCCTCTTCTGTTTTCTTCTTGTCCTTTATCATCAAAATACTCATCTCGTACAACAGATAAAGCGGAATAGCAACAACACTCAAGGTGAACGGGTCTCCCGTCGGAGTAATAATAGCAGCAGCTATCACTATGACGACAACCGCATGACGGCGGTATTTCCGCAGGAAGGACTTGTTGACCACTCCCATTAAAGAAAGCAACCATGTAACCAATGGAAGTTCAAAAGCCAATCCCATGCAGAGAATCAGCATCATAAAATTGTCGATATAAGAATTGAGCGACAGGATATTCTCCACTTCCGAACTCAACTGATAAGTAGAAAGGAAACGGAGAGTCAACGGATAAACCATAAAGTAGCCCAACAGTACACCGATGAAGAACATCAGTGTTCCGATAGTCAATGCTTTACGCACGCCCTTTCTCTCATTCGGATAAAGGGCGGGATTGATGAAACGCCATATTTCAAAAAAGATATAAGGCATAGCCGTCACCACCGACATCCAGAATGCTGTCGACATGTGAATAAAGAAAGGAGCAGCCAAGTTGATATTGACCAGCTTCACATAAAATTGTTGCGTGAAGAAGTCATCGGTCAAATCAAATGTTTTACCGATATGCCGTAATAAATCGTAGAATATGAAATCATTGTGGCAAGGCGCAAGTATTACATGGTCGAAGAGGTAGGGCATAGCAATAAAATAGCCTATTGCCAATACAAACCAAACTCCAACTACCCGAAAAAGTACCTTACGCAATTCGTCCAAATGATCCCAAAAGGTCATTTCTGCCATCCGTATGTTGTGCTCTTTTAGTTCTTAGAAGGATCTACAGGTTTGTCCAACTCGTCTTTAGCCTTGTTTATTTCATCTTTCGCTTCGTTCACACCGTCTTTGAAGCTTTTTACGCCTTTGCCTAATCCGCGCATCAGTTCAGGAATTTTCTTTCCACCAAAAAGAAGAAGGATAACCAAAGCGATAATAATCCATTCGGAACCACTGGGCAAAAAGCCTAACAATAATAAGTTTGTCATAAGTTTATTTGATATAAGAGGTTTTTAATAGCTGATGCAAAGATAATTATTTTAATGAAGAATGAAGAATGAAGAATGAAAAATTCGCGATGTGAGTGATTCATCATAATCGCGTAGCCATTCTTCATTCATCATTCTTCATTCTTCATTAAAATTAGTCCTGATAATATACCCTTTTCACCCGTGTCGATATACTTGTCAACACTTCATAAGGAATCGTTTCCAGCTTATCGGACAACACCGTAATCGGCAGATCATCACCGAAGATGATAGCCTGATCGCCTTCCCGACAATCAATATCCGTCACATCGATCATGCAGACGTCCATACAGATATTCCCCACATAAGGAGCTTTCTTTCCGTTCACCAGGCAATAGGCGTTGCCGCGTCCCAAGTGGCGGTTCAGTCCATCCGCATAACCAATAGGAATAGCTGCAATGCGGGAAGGGCGTACCAAATGCCCCATCCGGCTATATCCTACCGTATCTTCTTGGGGAACATCCCGGATCTGAAGGATGGTGGTCTTGAGCGTACTTACATTATGTATTATCGAATTGTCTATCGGGCTGACTCCATAAAGTCCGATTCCCAAGCGCACCATATCGTACTGTGCTTCGGGGAAACGCTCGATTCCTGCCGTATTACAGATATGACGAAGAATCTTATGAGAGAAGGCGGCCTGCAATTCTTGCGAACCTTTCTCGAACAATTCAATCTGTCCGCGGGTGAAAGCGTCGAACTGCGACGAATCACTTCCTACAAAATGAGAGAATACCGAACGGGGAATCACCGCGCTCTGATTCTTCAGTCGACGGATAAGCAATGGAATATCCTCTACCGCAAAGCCCAAACGGTGCATACCTGTATCAAGTTTCACATGAATGGGGAAGTTGGTGATTCCTTCTTTCTCCGCAGCTTTGATGAGTGCGTCGAGCAGATGGAAATTATAGACTTCCGGTTCCAGTTTATAATCAAACATGGTTTTGAATGCAGTAAGTTCCGGGTCCATAATGATAATAGAGGCGGTAATGCCTGCCTTGCGGAGTTCGGAACCTTCGTCAGCAACGGCTACGGCCAGATAATCGACATGGTGTTCCTGCAAACTCTTGGCAATTTCATACGAACCGGCTCCGTAAGCTGATGCTTTCACCATACAGATCATCTTTGTTTCCGGATGGCGAAGCATAGAACGGTAATGGTTCAAGTTGGCTACCATCGCCCCGAGATTTACTTCAAGAATGGTTTCATGTACCTTCAATTCGAGGGTTTCGGATACCAGATCAAAGTTGAACACGCGGGAACCTTTCACCAGAATCACTTCCGAATGAAGCGATTTGAGTATATTGGATGCAAGGAGTGCTTCTGTGTTAGGAAAGAAATAGCGTTCGAGATCATCATCAAAACGGGCAGAACAAGAAGATATCTCCTGCCCTACTCCAATCAGTTTATTAATACCTTTACTCTGCACCAATTGTGCCACACGCCGATAAAGCGTAGCGGTACTTTGTCCGGTTTCCAGTATATCCGACAGGATAAGCGTCCGTTTCAAGCCTTTCTTTTCCGAGCGGCGTACAAGGAAATCGAGAGCAATATCCAATGATGCCAGATCTGAATTATAGCTATCATTAATCAGTACACAGTTATTCTTCCCCTCTTTCACCTCCAGACGCATGGCAATCGGTTCGAGACGGGCCATCCGCTCTGTTATCTGGTCGGCAGGTGTCATCAGGTAAAGACAAGCTGCCAGACAATTCAGTGCATTTTCAATGGAAGCGTCATCGATGAAAGGGATACAGAAAGTATTATCCATCTCCAGATAACGATAAGATATAACGGTATGATCTTCTTTCTTGGTCACACGGCTGATATACAACGGGCGTTCAATGTCGGTACGGCTCCAAGCAATCTCACGTGCCGTCAGCATTGATTTTGCGACACAATTACTGATTAACTCGTTATCACCGTTGTAAATCACGACATCACAGTCTTTGAAAAGCGTCAGCTTTTCCATGCATTTCTCCTGCAAGGAGAAGAAGTTTTCCTGATGGGCACCACCGATATTGGTCAGAATACCAATAGTAGGCTTAATCATTCGTTTCAAAGCTCCCATCTCCCCCATCTCGGAAATGCCGGCTTCGAAAATACCCAGTTCGGCTTCTTCAGAAAGTTGCCACACAGAAAGTGGGACTCCGATCTGCGAATTATAACTGCGTGGAGAACGAACGATGCAACGATCCGGGCTAAGTAACTGATGCAACCACTCCTTCACAATGGTTTTTCCATTACTGCCGGTGATACCGATCACAGGGATCTTAAATTTATCACGATGTGTTTCGGCAAGCTTCTGCAAAGCTTTCAGAGGATTGGGAACGATGAGGAAGTTGAGAGTTGAGAGTTGAGAATTGAGAGTGGGCTGCGCACCATCATGCTGCATAGAACTCTCAACTCTCAACTCTCCATTCTCAACTTCTTTAAAGTCTTCTTCCGTAATTACAAAATTACGTACGCCCCGGTCATATAAATCGGGGATATAACGGGCTCCGCTGTTTCGTTTGGTAGTTAAAGCAAAAAAAAGAGTTTCTTCCGGAAAACTCAAAGAGCGGCTGTCTGTTAGCAGCCAATCAATAGTCGCTTTATGTTTGCCCACACGGCGGGCACCGATACTTTTGGCTATGGATTCAATCGCATATGACATAGTTCTGTTTCTTTTTGAAAATCTAAGTACGGGTATTTTCCGATAAGTCGTTCTATTTTTAACACTATTTGTCCTAAAAAGCGTTGATACGCTTCTGACTCGGGATGAAAGGGTTTGTGCGCCAAGTCCCGGCGGATGTCTTGCACAGCTACGATAACCTGCTTTGTTTCAGGAGAAAAGAAGGTTTCGGAGAAGCGTTCCCACAGGTAACGAATCGCCAGAGGAGACGGATGCAACATATCGTCGGCATAGAAGCGATAATCACGTAATTCGTCCAATATGATTTCATAAGAGGGGAAATAGAACACTCGTTCCGGGAACAGTTGTTGCAATCGGTCGATGGCAAGCAGCAGAGTCGATTTGCTTAACTGGTTGGCGTGCATCCCGTCGCGTATATGACGGATCGGGCTGACTGTAAACAGCCATTTTAGTTCCGGATTCAGGGCTGACATTTCGGTGATGAGTGCTGTATAATCTTCTACAATTTCTTCAACAGACAGAAGCCTACGATTAAATTTATTCTCAGGCAGTTTATGACAGTTAGACACTACCTTTCCCGTTTCTTTCTGCTCATAAACATAAGCAGTTCCAAAAGTCAACATCAGCCAGTCAAGTTTTTGCATAGCCTGATGAACTTGTAACAGCCGAATATTGATATTCTGCAATGTACTTTCCAAGGTAGGTCCAGAAAAAAGACCATGATGCATAGGACTATGCCAAAGGTCATTATGGAAAAACAAGTCACCCTTCTTATATACTTTTCTTTTTAAGATTTCAATCAGAACAGCAGAAAGAGAAGAAGGGTTGTAAAGAATACCAAAAGGATTCAAATCTAATTGAAATTTGGCATCTTTCAAAAAATTCCCTACATTTTGGACAAAGCAAGATCCCATCATGAGTATTTGTCCGGCATGAGTAATAGGCGGTAAACCAACAGGTAACTCTATTTGTGTACGGAAATCCATATTATTTTCTCTTTAAAAATTTCAAACTATTCTCCAAGCACTACCCAATACCCATATCGTTTGCTTCCTACGCGTTTTAATAAGCCCAACTCCTGTAAACGTGCCAAGTTATATTTTATACCATCGACTGTTATACCTTCAATATGACTATTTAAATCCGCCCGTGTGGCCTCCGGATGTTCTCTTAGATAACTTAAAATCATATTTTGGGCTTCTGTTAATTTCTGGGTAGTGTATTGGGTAGTAGATTGGGTAGTAGATTGGGTAGTAGATTGAGCCGGTCTTCGTTCATTATCGGCACTATCTTCCATATTTGTATTCTCCTGATAATTCTTTTTAATAAACTGTACTTGAAAAGACAAACCAACCTCCTTCCAACATAAATCAATTTCAGGATAAGATTTCATTTCTTCAGCCACCATTTTCAATCCATTACCCCATTGGTCAATGATGCCAAGTCTTTTAAACACAGGAGCTATTACTTTATTTCTTGCATCTGATTGGCGGCTCTCCATTGCCGAATAATCAATAGAGGGTGGTAAAAGACCAGGACTTGTGATCTCAACCATATCATCATATATGGCAACTTTGACATCTTTTCCTGTCAGAGAATAATCTCTATGTACAATCGCATTACGGATAATCTCCCTTATTGCCTTCACTGGATACTCCCAACGTGAAACCGTATATACTCCCTCTATATTTGCTGCTTTATTAATATGCCGAAGTACAAAGTTATAAGTTTCTTCCGCCTGTAACCCAATGTGGACAATAATACTTTTTTGATCTAAAAACTCTTCCGTTCCTGTCCCTTTGAAACGGGCACATTCAACTTTGGCATTCGGAAACATAGAATTACGCAAATTATCATCCGAAAATAGAAGTAAAGCTTTTGTAGGATATTCTTTATCCTGTTCAGTCTTAACCAATTCCAGTTTACGAAGTACTTGAATATTTAAATCTTCACCTGTTTTCTCTTTGTAGAGTAATTTAAGCCCACTTATATCCAATTCATCTGCGGACTTATCCATGACAACCTCACTATCAAAAGAAATATTTCTCCGTCTCCGCTCTAACTCTGCAATAATTGTTTCATCAGCTAGTTTATTGGTTGAACCAACCCTAATATAAGTTCCTTTCAGCTTCCCTTTATCTTTAAGATAGTAAGGGGGCATACTTCCACGATAAATACACACTTTAATAAGGTGTTTGTCCTCTATAGTTAAAAAAGAGACTTCAGGTAATATAATCGGATAACATCTATCATATATTAAATTACTAATTTGCTCTTCAATACGAGGTAATTCTTCTTCGGACAACCCTATTATCTGTCGCGGGTTATCATTGATACCTATATAAATTTCACCTCCCGCATCATTGGCAAAAGCCACTACAGTTTTTGCTAAATCAGAATTTGTAGGAAGCTCACCTTTAAATTCTAAACGCCGACCTTCAGACTGGTTTATAAGTTCATTAATAGACATCTATTGAATATATTGTTTTTAAAACTTTTTCTCGAAGCAAAAGTACAATAAAGATATGACAAATAATTGGAGAAGCAAAAGAACTTTCTTATCTTTGTCTTTATCTGATAATCAAACCAACAAACTGCAAAATATAATTATCCATAATATGAATAACATACAAGTTAGCCTAAAAGCAGATAACCAAAACGGAATACTATCCATACAAGGAGTTGATTTGTTTAGTATCATAGATACCGACTGGAACTGGAACAATATTTCATTCATACAAATCAGCTATCAATGAATATTTCTAATCAATTATTGGATGAAATAGCCAAAGAGTGCCAACCATTATTTAAAGGAATAAAACAAGAAGACATACATGTAAAATGATTAGTTCATTGATAAAAAGTAACCATTTAGATTAACTGGATAGTTAACCTACTCTCATTTATTCATTTATTATTGGTACTACAGACTGATTAGACAGTAGGAAACAAAATAAGTTTTTCGCCGAAAAGGAGGTCGAATATACTTTCTTTTCGTATTTTTGCACTAAATTTCCTAGAATCATGAATAGTGAACCAACATATAACTTGTTAAACTCCATCAATTACCCCGAAGACCTACGTAAACTAACCGTAGAGCAACTGCCGGAAGTATGCGGTGAACTAAGACAAGACATTATTAAAGAACTCTGCTGCAACCCCGGACATTTCGCCGCCAGCCTGGGGACCGTGGAACTAACCGTAGCTCTGCACTACGTCTACAATACACCATACGACCGTATTGTATGGGACGTGGGACATCAGGCATACGGCCACAAAATTCTTACAGGACGCCGTGAAGCATTTTCTACAAACAGGAAACTCGGAGGAATCCGCCCTTTCCCATCTCCGGAAGAAAGCGAATATGATACTTTCACGTGCGGACACGCTTCCAATTCGATTTCTGCCGCTCTCGGTATGGCTGTCGCAGCCGCCCGGAAAGGAGACGCCAAACGCCATGTAGTAGCCATTATCGGCGACGGATCAATGAGTGGCGGACTGGCTTTTGAAGGACTGAACAACGCATCTGCCACGTCGAACAACCTGCTCATTATCCTGAATGACAATGATATGGCAATCGACCGCAGCGTAGGAGGCATGAAGCAGTATCTTTTCAACTTAACGACTTCTAACCGCTATAATCAGCTACGTTTCAAGCTCTCGCGCATGCTGTTCAAGCTTGGCATTTTAAACGAAGAACGCCGCAAAGCACTCATCCGTTTCGGAAATAGCCTGAAATCAATGGCGGCACAGCAACAGAATATTTTTGAAGGGATGAATATCCGTTACTTCGGTCCGATAGACGGACACGACGTAAAGAACCTGGCAAGAGTATTACGTGATATCAAAGATATGCAAGGACCTAAAATCCTGCACCTGCACACTATCAAAGGAAAAGGATTCGGTCCGGCAGAGAAACACGCTACCGAATGGCATGCTCCCGGCAAATTCGATCCCGTCACCGGCGAACGTTTCATTGCCAACACCGAAGGAATGCCCCCGCTTTTCCAGGACGTATTCGGAAATACACTGGTGGAACTTGCCGAAGCCAACCCGAAGATTGTCGGTGTCACTCCCGCCATGCCCAGCGGCTGTTCGATGAATATACTAATGGAGAAAATGCCGAAACGCGCTTTCGATGTCGGTATTGCCGAAGGACATGCGGTTACCTTCTCCGGAGGAATGGCTAAAGACGGACTACAACCATTCTGCAATATCTATTCTTCTTTTATGCAACGGGCGCATGATAATATCATCCACGACGTAGCGATTCAGAATCTCCCAGTTGTTTTGTGTCTCGACCGCGCCGGACTGGTTGGCGAAGACGGTCCTACTCACCACGGAGCTTTTGACATGGCATGTTTACGCCCGATCCCTAACCTGACTATCTGTTCCCCGATGGACGAACATGAATTACGTCGCCTGATGTATACGGCACAATTGCCGGACAAGGGACCGTTCGTGATCCGCTACCCCCGTGGACGAGGCGTACTGGTAGACTGGAAATGTCCGCTGGAAGAGATTCCGGTAGGAAAAGGACGGATACTGAAAGAGGGTAGCGACCTTGCAGTGATTACTATCGGACCGATAGGAAATGTAGCCGCCCGTGCCATCACCCGGGCAGAAGCAGATTTAGGTCTGTCCATCGCCCATTACGATTTACGATTCCTGAAACCGCTGGATGAAGAGTTGTTGCATGAGGTAGGACGTAAATTCCAACGTATCCTGACTATCGAAGACGGAATTATCAAAGGCGGTATGGGTAGCGCTGTCCTCGAATTTATGGCAGACAACGAATACAAACCGACCGTAAAGCGTATCGGTATCCCTAATATATTTGTAGAACATGGGGCAGTTGCCGAACTGTACCAACTGTGCGGCATGGATGAAGAAGGGATTCTGACTAAAATAAAAGAATTTATCAATTGACATGAAGATTATTATTGCCGGTGCCGGCAACGTAGGCACTCATTTGGCCAAACTGTTATCGCGCGAGAAGCAAGATATTATCTTGATGGATGATGACGAAGAGAAACTAAGTGCTCTTAGCGCCAACTTTGACTTGCTGACTGTTGCCGCTTCTCCTTCTTCCATCTCCGGATTGAAAGAAGTGGGCGTCAAAGAAGCCGACCTGTTCATCGCAGTCACACCGGACGAAAGCCGCAACATGACTGCCTGTATGCTGGCTACCAACCTGGGAGCCAAAAAGACAGTGGCGCGTATCGACAACTATGAATATCTTCTACCCAAAAATAAAGAGTTTTTCCAGAAGCTGGGAGTAGATTCTCTGATTTACCCGGAAATGCTGGCTGCTAAAGAAATCGTATCTTCCATGCGCATGAGCTGGGTACGCCAATGGTGGGAGTTCTGCGGAGGTTCGCTGGTTCTGATTGGTACGAAGATGCGCGAAAAGGCTGAAATCCTGAATATACCGCTGCACCAGCTGGGCGGTCCCAACATTCCTTACCATGTAGTAGCCATCAAACGCGGAACGGAAACGATTATCCCTCGCGGAGACGATGTTATTAAATTGCATGACATTGTTTATTTCACCACTACCCGCAAATACATTCCTTATATACGTAAGATAGCCGGCAAAGAAGACTATGCCGACGTACGCAATGTAATGATTATGGGAGGTAGCCGTATCGCAGTCCGTACCGCACAATATGTGCCGGACTATATGCAGGTGAAAATAGTGGATAATGACCTGAACCGTTGCAACCGTCTGACAGAGCTACTGGATGACAAAACAATGATTATCAACGGAGACGGTCGCGACATGGACCTGCTTATCGAAGAAGGGCTAAAGAATACCGAAGCATTTGTAGCCTTGACCGGCAACTCGGAAACGAATATCCTTGCCTGTCTCGCCGCCAAACGTATGGGAGTGGAAAAGACGGTGGCAGAAGTGGAGAACATCGACTATATCGGTATGGCAGAAAGTCTCGACATCGGCACGGTTATCAATAAAAAAATGATTGCTGCCAGCCATATCTACCAAATGATGCTGGACGCCGACGTGTCTAATGTAAAATGCCTGACTTTTGCCAATGCGGACGTTGCAGAATTCACCGTACCGGAAGGGGCCAAAATAACCAAACACCTGATTAAAGACCTGGGACTTCCCAAAGGCACCACCATCGGAGGAATGATCCGTAACGGAGAAGGTATCCTAGTGACAGGTGATACGCAAATCCGCCCCGGCGACCATGTAGTCGTATTCTGCCTAAGCATGATGATTAAAAAGATTGAGAAGTTCTTTAACTAAGTATTAAGTATCAAGTATTAAGTATTAGTCTGTAAAAATGGACAGTTATGAGTAATACTTAATACTTGATACTTAATATTTAACAAATACTTGTTTATGATTAACTCGAAGATGATATTCCGGATTCTGGGTTTTCTGCTTCTGATAGAAACAGTTATGCTATTATGTTGTGGAGGTGTTTCTCTTTTTTATAAGGAGAATGACTTGCAGAGTTTTCTGGTTTCATCGGCTATTACAACTAGCATCGGTATTCTGTTGCTCGCCATCGGGAAAGACGCAGTGAAATCCCTGAATCGCCGTGATGGATATGTCATAGTTAGTGTAGCATGGGTCACCTTTTCCCTTTTCGGAATGTTACCTTATTATATAGGAGGGTATATCCCAAGTGTTACGGATGCATTTTTTGAAACGATGTCCGGGTTCAGCAGTACGGGTGCCACCATCTTGAATAATATAGAGTCAATGCCTCATGGAATACTTTTTTGGCGGGCTATGACGCAATGGATAGGCGGTTTGGGTATTGTATTCTTCACCATTGCCGTTCTACCGATTTTCGGTGTGGGTGGGATTCAGGTGTTTGCAGCAGAAGCCAGCGGTCCTACTCATGACAAAGTGCATCCCCGTATTGGTATCACTGCCAAATGGATTTGGGGTATTTATGCCGGAATGACAGGAACATTGATTGTCTTATTAGTATTTGGAGGTATGAGTGTGTTTGACAGTATATGCCATGCTTTCACGACAACCAGCACTGGCGGATTTTCTACCAAACAAGCAAGTATCGAATATTATCACTCACCCTATATAGATTATGTAATCTCTATTTTCATGTTTCTTTCGGGCATCAACTTCACGCTATTACTGTTGATGTTCAATGGAAAAATAAAGAAGTTCATTCATGATGCAGAGCTAAAATTCTATTTCTGGTGTGTTTCTTTCTTTACTATATTTATTGCAGTCTGGCTTCATCAGACTTCTTCTATGGAGATAGAAGAAGCGTTCCGTAAATCACTTTTCCAAGTGATTTCCTTGCAAACTTCTACGGGATTTGCCACAGCCGATTATATGCTTTGGCCTTCTATCCTTTGGGGATGCCTTGTAATAGTGATGATAATCGGAGCCTGTGCCGGCAGTACAACAGGAGGTATAAAATGTATTCGTATGGTTATCCTGTTTCAGGTTGTGAAAAACGAATTCAAACATATTCTTCACCCTAATGCCGTGCTCCCGGTGCGAGTTAACAAACAGGTTATTCCTCCTTCCATCCAGTCTACAGTATTGGCCTTTACTTTTTTATATGCAGTCATCGCTATCATCAGCATACTTATCATGATGGGGCTGGGAGTCGGTTTTCTGGAATCAATCGGAACAGTAATCTCAAGTATGGGTAATATGGGACCGGGACTCGGCACATGCGGTCCGGCCTTCTCATGGAGTGAATTGCCTGATGCCGCCAAATGGCTGCTTTCTTTCTTAATGCTCTTGGGACGCTTGGAATTGTTTACAGTATTATTGCTTTTCACTTCCGATTTCTGGAAAAAGAATTAAGAATTCAATAAAGGTAGTCTGTTTAATGCAAAAGCTACAATAAGGAGTACATTATCAGGCTATTACAAAGAGTACTTATCTATTCATATATTCTCAACGATACTCACTGTAATGAGAAAAAATACTCATCGCAATGAGAAAAAGTTCTCATTACAGTGAGAATTCTTTCTCATTACGGTGAGTATTCTATCGTATTTCTACGCTGTTATCACATCAGACCTTTCTAAGTAAAATCTTTCTTACAACAGGCTTATTTATTTCATAAATCTTATTGATAAGAACATCCATTTCCTGTTGGCGAGCATCACGGACAGCTTCAAACATCATCTTTGAATACATATCACGACGTCCCTTCAACCAAACGTTTTTATCCAAGTTTTCATCCATCACCTCGATCGCTTTTCTGTCGTCAGCATACAACAATCCCTTTTGCTGGAAAAAGCCGAATTCACACCACGCATATTCTCTGAATGTTCTTTCAATTTCCCAACGATATTCATTCAAGTGCATCACCGTCAATGCTTGTTGGTATTGGGGAGTTTTGGATTCAGCAGCAAGATTAATGCCCTTTGCCAATTCATCTCCACTCCAAGTTCCAATTTCTTCATCGTCTATCAACAACTTATAATTGCCTTTCAGCCCTGTTACTTTCAACGTTTCACGGTTCATTTCTTCCATAAAAGGAACAACTTTCAGCACTTCTGCCTGGCTCTTTTTTTGTCCCCAACCACGGGCAATAGTATCTAAAGGATAAGGAAGAGCTTCTGCCAAATAGTCAAAACTCAAACCTTTTCCGTTCTTCTTTATATTTGAAACGGTACAATTTTCCGACTTAACGGCTTGTTTTTTATTAGCATTAATCTCCATATCCGCTACTTCTTTACCTACAAATCCCTGGGCTTTCAGGAAAAGATAGGCCATTACCATGTGTCCGTCGTTATCGGGATGAATACGGTCACTGCCACAAAGGGTAAAGGTAGGATCTTTCTGCTGATATTGCTGATTAATAGCTGTCATAGGAGCATTTAAATCGGTAAATTCCCAATTATTCTTAGCTGCCGATTCTTTCTGATATTCAACAAGCCGTTTGATGGTTTCATTTTTTGTCTTGAACGGTGTATTCTCTTTCAGTTGTACAGTTTCATCATACGGAGAAGTTCCGACCATCACGATACGGGTATCAGGAAGATCTTTAAAACGCTTCTCCATCTGCTGGTAATTCTTTATACTTTCCTGATATTTCTGCTCACCGAATTCTTTGGGCTTATCACCGTTATATTCAAAATATCCGGAATCATTCATACCAAAAGTAACCATCAACACGGAAGGTTTCATCGCAAAAATATCACCATCCAGACGTTTGTTCATATCATAGGCCGTATCTCCACCAATACCACCGTTGAAAACACGGATAGGCATATCCGGAAAACGGGTCATATAGTATAACCAGATGTATGAATGGTAATGCCCACCATCCGTTATACTATTTCCCAGGAACACTGCTCTCTCACCCTCCTTAAAAGGTTTCACAGTTTGTGCAAACGCAGCAGTACATGTCATACAAGCCGCCGCAATCAATACAAAAAGTTTTTTCATGTCTTAATTTCTATTTTATAAACTATTATTTTCATTATGAACGTTTTCTTTATTTTTTGAGAGGATCATATACGGCAACTGCCACGCGTGAATCGGCACAGCCATAATATAAGAACCATTTCTGATTGTAGAATACAAGTCCTTCTATAAATACGGTTCCGGCTGGATATTGTCCGCTCTTTTCAAAGTCTGATTCGGGAATATAGAAAGGTTTATCCAAGCGATCGATTAGTTTAGTAGGATCTTTGGCATCAAATAAGGCTTGTCCGGCGCAATAAGAGTTGGCTGTATACAGTGTGTCTCCTTCTGCGCCCGATTTATTTTTGCCGTTATAAAATAAAAGGATTCCTTTGTCAGTCAGGATGGCAGGAGGACCACATTCGGTCAGGTCACTGTCGAACTTACCTGCGCGGGGAGTCATCACTTTCAGAAATTCTCCATTTTCATCCAACATCGGTTCCCAGTTGACAAGGTCTGTGGAAGTGGCTACATTCACAAACTTTTCTCCCCAGTACATCCAGTATTTGCCGTCAATCTTGGCAATCACTTGTTTGCCGTCGATTAATTGGGTTACGATAGAGGCAGATTTGGAAAATTCATCTATGAATCTTCCGTTGTATGCTTTTGCGAAAGCCGGTCCATGTTTTTCCCACGTTTGAAGATCGCGTGAGGTGGCCACTGCCAAACGTGCCTGTTTGCGGTTCCATTGTGTGTAATGCATTACGTAAAGCCCGTCTTCTGTTACAGCAACACGTGGGTCTTCGCAACCGCCGGGATTTTCCAGTTCTTTCTGACTATCGTCTGCCGGATAAAATACAGGTACGGACATTCGTTTGAAGTGTAGTCCGTCGTCAGAAGAAGCATATCCCAAACGGGAGGTACGTGATCCGATACCGGTTGCCGAGTTATCTTCAGCCCGGTAGAGGACTACTACTTTTCCATTATAAACAGTGGCAGCCGGATTAAACGTATCACTCGCTTCCCATGCTACTGAATCCTGTCTCATCGGACAATAGAAAAAGGTTGTAGTGTCAGGAGAGATAATCGGATTAATACCTTCCGGACGCTGGAAATCTGCCCATGCCCAATCCGGGAATTCAGATGTCTGCTTCTTCCCGCCACAGGAAGTGACTAATGCGGCAGCCATCAGTAGATAAGCTATGTTTTGTAGTTTTCTTTTCATTTTTACGTTTGATATTATAAATAAGTGCTCTTACAAAATAATCTTATATCATAAATTTATATGCCTCGTTAATTTGCTTTAAGGGAAAGAGGGAGGCGTCACTTTAGTTCCCCACTTCACGTCAGGCTTGGACGAGGTAGTGTATTCTATTGTAGCCCCATTATTCAGTTGGTCCCAATCGATCCATGTACTGTCATACGGTTTACCATTTAGCTTCATGGACTTGATATAAATATTCTTTTCCGAACCGCCTTTTATCACCATATCCCCTTTCTTCAAATGAACTTTCACGGATGAGAATATCGGAGTGTTCACCGTAAAGCCTCCCACTCCCGGTATTTCGGGATAAAGACCGATACAAGCGAACACATACCAGGCGCCCATCGTCCCTAAATCATCATTGCCCGGCAGACCATCAATTTTGCTTGAATACTGTTCATTCAATACACGGTTAATAATCTCCTGTGCTTTATAGGGAGTTCCGACCCAGTTGTATATCCAAGGAATGTGAAAACTCGGTTCATTGCCGGAAGCGAACCAGGCATCATTATAGCCGGCATCCAGACGAGTAAAGAATTCATCCAGGCGTTTTTCTGCCGCTGCTTTGCCTCCGATAATTTCTATCAGTCCGGCAATGTCGTATGGCACCATCCAGAAATAATTCTTATAGGTCGATTCACGGAAATCTTCAGTCAGTGGTTTCCACGAACCATCCGGATTACGTGATTGCAACCATCCGGTTTCCGGGTTATACAGATTCTTCCATGAACGTGCGAAATGGAAATAACGCCAGCTTGCAAACTCATCTCCTACGGCATGTAAGGCAAATTGTGCGATTGCAAAATCAGCGGAAGTATATTCTAGTTGTATAGAAGCGTTGTAATATCCTTTATCCAAATACTGTTTCAGTCCCGGACGAGCCTCAACCTCCTGTGACATTGCTCCCGGTTCTTCCGCTCCTTTTCTCATGGTTTTGAAAATCGGTTTCGGGTCATAATTGCGGGCACCAAAAGCGTAAGCATTGGATATCAGGATAGGAGTCGGATCTCCTTGCATCACGCCGGTCTCTATATTAGCCATCACCCAACGCGGGAAAGCACCACCTGCTTCTTCGGCAAACAATTGGTGAGAAATAACAATATCAGAGACTACTTCAGGATCAAGGATTGACAATAGTTGAATCTGTGTACGATAGGTATCCCAGTTGCTAAAAGAAGTATAGTGCTTGGAACGTGATTTATGCACTTTGAAATCAGCTCCCATGTATTCCCCATTCACATCACTACATACGTTCGGGTGAATGAATGAACGATACAGATGGGTATAAAATTGAGTGGTACGATCCGGATTGGTTCCTTCTACTTCAATCTTACCCAAATAATGATTCCATTTGGATTCTGCCTGATTCTGAATCTGCAGGAAATCCCATCCGGTATTCTCCGCTTTCAGATTCTCGCGTGCATTTTCTACTGATACATAAGAAACCCCAATCTTATATTGGATATTTTTCTTCTTATTTACATCAAATGTAAAATAGACTCCGGAGTATTCTCCTTCGGCAAAAGTTGTGTTCGGTTTCAGTTCATTTCTTTTCCATGTTCCCGATTCCAACGCATCCGTATCAAACTCTGCTACAAAATAGACTTTATACGGTGTACGGAGTCCACAGAAATTACCGCCTTCTGCATATCCTTCACACTTATTCGGTGCAGTAATGACGATGGCGGCCTGATCTATCGGAGTTGCGGAAATGCCTCCACCGATAATTACCGTACCATATTGCTGATCTGCCGAATATTCATAACTCGCCATACCGGTCCTTTCGGTTACTGTCAGTTTTGCATGAATATCTTCCTGCACCTTTGCTTCATAATAACCGGCGTGTCCTTTTTCTTCAGAAATATTGATACGGTAATTGAGAATATTGTCCGGAGACATCTTCAGTTTACCTTTTACCGGAAAAGTGGGAAAGTTACCCATGTGCTCGCAACCGCCACCACTCAACTGATTGATGACGAATCCGGAACGTTTGGAAAAATAAGAGGGGGTGAACTGCACCATTCCGTATGGATAGGTGGCTCCGGGATAAAGATATCCCGAAGTCAAACCCACGCCCTTCGTTCCTATCAGGGTATTTACCTGACGGGCATAATTACTCCCGACGTTCTGCGCCGAGAGACTCCCCCACCCTCCAATCAAAACCAATAACAAACCTGTTAAAATCTTATTTTTCATACTGTATTCTTCTTATATCTTTTTAGTTTCTTATTCTTTCGACAATGAGAAAGGAGCAGCATACTTCGACGTACATCGTTCTTTATTCGGTTGACTTCCCATTTCAAAACGGATAATTCCTCCGTCTGCTATATCGTCGTATCTGATAAAATTCTTATCCAACACACGTCCATTTAAGGTAGCAGACTGGATATAGAGATTCTCTTTACTATTGTTGTCCGCTTCAATCACGAATTTATTACCGTTTTCCATCGTTATAGTAGCTTTCTTAAATAACGGACTGCCAATTACATACTCATCCGTACCCGGACAAACGGCATAAATGCCTAATGAGCTCAAGATATACCATGATGACATACCACCCTGGTCTTCGTCTCCCGGATATCCTCTTTCTGTGGAATTATACAATCTTTCAACGATCTGGCGTACCCAATACTGTGTTTTCCATGGCTGGCCGGCATAGCTATACAAATAAGGCATGTGCTGAATCGGCTGATTGCCGTGTGCATATTGTCCCATACCCGCCAATTCCATTTCTTTCATTTCATGGATCACTCCTCCGTAAGTTCCCGGTTTAATAGTGCAGGGAAGGGTGAATACCGAATCCATTTTGGTCGTAAATCTTTGGTCGCTTCCGAACAAGTCTATTAATCCTTCTACATCATGGAATACGGACCAGGTATAATGCCAGGCATTACCTTCGCAGAAAGGTCCACCCCACTCCAATGGGTCAAACGGTTCCTGCCATTTACCATCAACGCCTTTTCCACGCATAAAACCGATAGACGGATCGAATACGTTTTTATAATTATACATCTGACGGGCAAAGACTTCCTGATAGTGTTTGTTTCCGGTCATTTTAGCCAGTTGGTAGCCACAGAAATCATCGTATGCATATTCCATTGTCTGTGCACTCGATCCCATTGATTCCGGATAAGGAACATATCCCAGTTCAAAATATTCTTTCCAGAAACCACGTCCGTTGGCACCTCCCCAAGGACCTTTATTCATGGCTTCGTGTGCGTAGGCTTTCAGAGCTTTCTCCGGATCAAAAGTCCGAATCCCTTTTGCCCACGCATCTGCCAATAATGAAATGGAGTGATTACCCAACATTCCTCCTGTTTCTCCGGGAGCTGACCAGGAAGGTAACCATCCGCATTGTTCTTGTGCGGCAAGCAAGGCATTCATGTAACGTCCCTGCATAGTAGGATGAAGAATATTAGTTAATGGAAATTGAGAACGGAAAGTGTCCCAGAAACCATTATCGGTATACATATATCCGTCATATACTTTGCCATCATAAGGACTATAATAATAAGGTTCACCGTTCGCTTTACGTTCATAGAATTTGCGTGAGAAGAGATTGGCACGGAACAGGCAGGAATAGAAAGTCTTCATTTGTTCGTCTGTTCCACCTTCTACCTGGATTCTGTTCAATAATTCATTCCACGTTTTATGTCCACGTATTTTGGTGGCTTCCAAATTCTTATCTTTACCCAGTTCGTCGTTCAGTGTAATCACAGCCTGCTCTGCGCTGATATAGGAAGAAGCAGCCTTTGCCTGTACTTTCGATCCTTTCTTAAATTTGATATAAGCACCATAGCCTTTGCCTTCTCCTTCCAACTTTCCGGAAAACACCTCATCTTTCTGATTTTCCCATACGCCATAATCTTCAAATGCTTTATCGAACTGCACGATGAAGTAGCTACGGAATGTCTTGGAGTTGTTTACAAAACGCTGGTTATTCACCCAACCGGATATTTGTCTTTTTACCGGATCAATTTTAATTTCGCTCATATCCGTATATCCGTCAATCACCAGATAAGCGTCTCCGGTAGAGGGATAGGAAAAACGCAAATGCACGCCGCGGGTAGTCGGAGCCATTTCGGTAGTAATGCCATTATTGAGCGTTACTTTGTAATAATGGGGCTTGGCTATTTCATTGTCATGACTGAACTTCGTGGCCCGTTTATTCTGATTCACAACCAATTCTCCTACCATCGGCATAAAGGAATATACAGCATAATCACTCATCCACGGGCTGCATTGATGAGATTGACAGAATCCCCTGATATTATCGACTGCATATTGATATTTCCAGCCTTCTCCGTTCTTTCCTGTTTGTGCAGACCATGTATGCATGGCATAAGGCATACCTGTGGTAGGGTATGTATTGCCATAACTCAAGCCGAAATGAGAGTCGGTACCTTGCAATGTATTGACATACTGCACGAGATCCTTCATTTGGGCATATATACCTGTTGAGAAGAAAGAAAAGATTACTAAATAAATAAATTTGTTCATGTTTTTTTATTTGCAATTATACAATTTCGATTAATAAACACATAAAGCTTTCACTTATCATTGTATTCGTCCACCTTTAATGCGCTTCTATACTCATCCAGCCGTTTTTGCAAGCGTTGCTGTACTTTTTTATACTTTAAATCATCATAAAGATTATTCAGTTCATTCGGGTCCTTCTTCAAGTCATACAACTCATTGCAATCCAATGGATCTTTCTTTGTACCATAAAAATGGATCAGCTTGTAACGACTATCACGGACCCCGTCGTGACGACGGACTTTGTGTTGGGCAGGATAATCGTAATAATGATAATAAATATCCCGGCGCCATTTTGCAGGTATCTTTCCACTCAACAAAGGAAGCAATGAATTGCCAACCATATAATGAGGTTTCTCAATCCCGGCCGCATCCAAAATGGTGGGAGCATAATCTATATTTTGAACTAAAGCATTACATTTACTATTTTCTTTTTTCTGAGGATAATATATGATCAGCGGTGTCCGGAAAGACTCCTCATACATAAAACGCTTATCGAACCACCCGTGCTCTCCCATATAAAAGCCCTGATCGGAAGTATAAACAATCATCGTATTTTCCATCAAATCATGTGCTTCCAAATACTCCAGCAAACGTCCGACTTCATCGTCAATAGATTTAATACACCGAAGATAATCTTTGAGATATTCCTGATATTTCCATTTTTTCATATCCGCCCCGGCAGCTTTCTTTTTCATAAAATCCGCATAACGTTTCTCATAAGCCGCTTCCCATTGACCGCGTTCTTCAACATTCATTCGATTGATAGACGCCTGCATCCCCTTAACATTCCATTCTTTATTGTAAGGTGAAGTATCTTTCAACTGATTTAGTTTGAGATCGTAGACAATTGTCATGTCTTTATCAATCTGCATTTCCTGTTCATTGGCAGGCCTACAACGTGTATTATAATCATCATCAAAAGTATCCGGATATGGAAATTCGGCATTTTCATAAAGATGGAGATATTTGGGTTCCGGCATCCAATTTCGATGAGGCGCTTTGTGGTGGACGAGCAGACAAAACGGCATGGATGTATTACGATGTTCCAAAAAGTCAATGGCATAGTCGGTTGTCAATGTCGTTGCATAGCCCTCACGCCTAACATACTTTCCATTCGTATCTTTGCTTTTAAACTCCGGATGATAATATGCGCCTTGATCCCACAAGACTTGATAATAATCAAATCCTTTGGGTTCACAACGCATATGCCACTTACCAACAACCGCTGTCTGATAACCATTTTGCTGTAAAATCTCCGAGAAAAAAGTCTTGGTTGTATCCACATTACCAAAAAGAGTCCGTTGACCATTCTGGTGACTATACAATCCGGTCATCAAACACGCACGCGAAGGAGTGGAAAGAGAATTTTCCACAAATGCTCGTTGAAAAAGCATTCCCTTGGCTGCCAAACGATCCAGATTTGGTGTGGGAGCCAGTTTGCCCAAAGGTCCGCCATAAGCACTGATTGTTTGATAAGAATGATCATCCGTCATAATATAAACTATATTCATTTTCGACTCCCTGTCATTCTTTCCATACCCCCACAAGCTATTACATAATAAAAGCGGAACAAAAAAAGCGGTTGGTTTCATAATTCTTGCATTCATTAATATTAATTTTTGAGAATGTTCTAAAATAGTGTTTTTGAGCCCTTATCATTTACCACTATAAGTGATTCCCTGCCAATCATCGGTACGGAAAGGCGATGCAGGAAGATTAGCGCCGTTATATAAATTACAGATCGGATTATCCGCCCACGCATAACGCACTGCTATCGGAAAAGAGACTTCCGGAGAAGAAACTACAACCGAATTCCCATCAATCACAGCATCAGCCCAATGAAACTTACGATCGACTCCGGAAATGGTAAATCCTTTCAGAACTTCATTATTCTTTGTTTTCAGCCCTCCGTTTGTATGCTTAAAGTAAATACGTATCTTATTGCCTTCAATCCGGTAAGTATCATACATAGGACCGGAGTATGGTATTTTTTCTCCATAGGTTTGTGCCCGTGCAACTAATGCCAGACGTCTTCCCACTTCCTGTTTGTTCTTTGGATGAATATCAAAAGCATCGCCTATATCAATTGTTACAGCCATGCCTGTGTTTGCAAGATGTAAAGTTCTTGTTTGTGCTTCTCGCAGTTCTGCCCAAGTTGCATCCACCGGAGCTGTTTGTTGAGCTGTAAAATTAGCTAGCTGCACCATATAAAAAGGAAAATCACATCCCCAGCGATCCCGCCAGTCTTTTATCATTAATGGCATCAATTCACGATATTGATATGCCCGTCCCGTATTGGCTTCTCCTTGATACCAAATCGCTCCCTTAATGGCATAAGGAATAAGGGGATGCAACATTGCATTGAACAGAAAACCGGGAACATTCGGTTCATTAGCAGTATTAACCGGCATGTGTGGTATATCCTTCATAGTCAAAGAAACCTGATACTTCCAATTACCGGCCAACTGCATATCATCTGTTTGAGAACGCTGAAGAGAAATGCTCCCCGGACTACCGTTAATACCACCCGTGCCACCTGTATCCATTACCCGCACAGCAATCACAGCCTTTCCTTTCTTAACCAATTCTTTCGGAATTTTATAACTTCTAGGAGTCATCCATCCTTCTGTATGCCCCACTTGCACACCATTAAAGTAAGTAAAATCATTGTCATCAATTACTCCCACATTCAGCGTCAGCTCTTTATTAGCCCAGTTAGCCGGAATATCTATCGTTTTTCTAAACCAAACAATACCATTAAAGCCTGCCAATCCCTGTTCTTGCATCAAACCGGGCACTTTCATTGTTTTCCAAGAGCTATCCTCCAAATCGGTAGCCGCCCATACAGCTTTACCATTTATAAATCCTTTATCGATCTTCTCAATATTCTTTTTCCAGTCTTCTATATCCGAATGAAATTTCTTTTCACGTTCTTCCTTGGTTACCGGAAGCCCATTCAACACCTCTAATTTCTTTTGCATATCCGGCATTGTTGCCAGCGCTTCTTTACTCGTCCAGGTCTCTATATACGTACCTCCCCAAGATGTGTCAATCAGTCCGATTGGCACATTCTGATACTTATGCAAATCACGTCCGAAAAAATAACCGGCCGCCGAAAAGTCTGCCACACTTTTTGACGAACAAACCTGCCAGCCATTTTCCGTAGCCTTAAGTCTATCACCAGGAACAGGGCTTATCGCCTTTTCTACCAATAGAAAACGGATATTGGGATAATTTTCCGCTTCCATCTTTTCTTGTTGATAGTTCAGAACCTTTCCCCATCCTTCTACCTGCATTTCCATATTGGATTGACCGGAACAGATCCAAACTTCACCGATCATCACATTTGAAAGCTTCACCTTCTTTCCGTCAGAAATTGTAATTTCATAGGGTCCCCCAGCAGCGGGAGTAGTTACTTTGATATTCCATTTTCCTTGTGCATCAGCCTGAATTGTGTATGTCTTCTGATCCCATGAGGTAATAATTTCTATTTTCTTATTAGGCTTACTCATTCCCCAAACAGGAGCTTCTGTTTTCTGTTGCAATACCATATTATCCGAAAACAAAGGTGACAATTTTACTTGTGCACAAACATTAGTAACAAACAATAGATACCATAAAACACATACTAAAACTTTTTTCATTTCTATTCTTCATTAGTTATATAATATATGACGAACAAAACTCTGTTTACCGTTAATCGATCCACTTTATCCTAAGAATTAAATAATCAAAAAAAGAACCATTTCTTTTTTTTGTAGAAAAATGGTTCTTTCATTTTCTTATCCGAACAAGCAAGAATTATTCATCGTAAACCTTCTCCCAATTATAAACACGATAGAAGTAAGGACGATAAAAATCCGCACTACCAACTGCATTAAAGTTATCTCCAAAATCTTTTGCGTCAGTATTTGTAGAGAAAACCAACTCGCCATTGCGTGATAAATGAGGATGTAAGTTTACCATATATAAATTCTTATAAGTGCGTTCACCAAGTTTATCTAACAAATCCGGGAGTCCGAACAGTCTTTTGCAATCAACAAAAGGTCCATACGGTTTATCACTTCGGAAAATATACATTTCACGTCCAAACCATTTAGCTTGTGCAAACATATAATAGGTATCTCCTTTCTTAATTACCCACGGCATACTGCAATCTGTATCCTGAATTCTGGATCTTTTAACCTCTTGCTCAGTAGGATAAGTAGTCTGCCAAGAAAAATTTCCTTGTTCATCACTTACATAATATTCCCATGGGCTAGTAAGATCATGTCTAGCCGTACGGGCCACCAACATATCATAATTATTATATGAACCATACAAATAAATATGACCGTCTTCATCTTCCCATAAAGTAGAGCCATATCCATATATATCAGCATCATTAAAATGATGATCGGCATTAATCAGCTTCATATAACTATCATCACCGGGGTTTCCCTCCAAACTGTAAGTTGCCAGACAAATCCCCTCATGCCTCATCAAAGCTTGCTGGTTTGTATTATCTACTCCATTCCAAAGTACTTGTAACTGATTATTACATACAGTAGCATCACCTGCCCAATATAGCCAATCCTGATCAATCTCTCCTTTCTGCACCTCCTCTTCGCTCAAACTGGCTTTCGGATGACGTATATGAGTGCGTGCCTGATAATAGCGAGAGGCAGCAGGATCAGTCGTTTGAACAAAATCAGCTAACCACACCAGATTTTCCTCCTCATCACCAGGAGTTTGCACCATAATAGTGTTACGTGGAAAATTCACTTTATTTCCATCACGCGACCTGTTTTCTCCATCTACAACTCCATACCAACTATCATTAAACGACCAAAATGCATTCCCATCAGGCAACAGGGTCGTCAACACACCGTCACCTCCATTCCAACCTAAAGTCCGAGTAAATAATTTATCATACTTTTTATCCTTAAAAGCCATCACATAACCGTTAGTCTCCATCAGTTCTAATTCCCATGTCGGCTTAATAGTATTCAAAACCGCTTCTTGCGCTTCTTCCTGAGGAGTACTTTTATATTCTAAGGGAACTGCTTCAAATTTATCACAAGCTCCTAATATACCACACAACAAAAGGAGTGATAAAATCTTTCTATTTTTATATCTATCCATATTTATGTCCGTTTAATCATTAAATTAGAATGTTAATTGTACACCAAGATTCACTACCCGCTGATTCATATAAGCATCACCCGCTGTATTGGTTTTTATTTCAGGATCTTGTTGATATTTATCATAACCTGTAAATGTCAGCAAGTTATAAGCATTCACATAAAAACGAATATTATCCACATACTTAGGCAACACCTTCTTAGGAAGTTGATATCCTAAATCAATAGTCTTCAAACGAATATACCAAGCATTAATCAACCAGAAATCAGACATGTAAGTACTAGCACTATTTATTGTAGAAGGGTTGGTCGTCAAACGAGGGAAAGTTATTTCTTCTCCATTTTGATAACGTTCCAATGTCCAACGTCCGGTATGAATAGGTTGGAACTGACTCTTGAACGATTCTATACCAGTACCATTGATTGCAAAACTATAGTCGAATGAACCTTGAAATAATACATTAAAACTGAATCCTTTCCAATATCCTCCGATTGACCAGCCCAAAGTAGTAGTAGGCAAATTGGGTTTACCAATGGCTCCCTTATCAAAATCATCAATAGAGCCATCACCATTCAAGTCGGCATACTTCAAGTCACCCGCCTGAACCGGAATATCCGTATAAGGCACTGCCGGAGCTTTAATTGTAGGATCGGTTTTGGCAGCATTTATCAATTCGATATCTTCCGGCGTATAATAACCTATCCATTGATATCCAAACGGTTGATTCAAAGGCTTTCCTGTTTCCGCTAACCAAGAATATTTTTGTTGAGCCTCAGCCTTAAAATCAACTTTATTCTTTGCATAAGAGAATACTAAACTTGTATTAAAATCGAACTCTCCAAAACGATCTTGATAACCAATTTGCCCGTCAAAACCTTGGTTAGTAGTCCTTGCCACGTTACTCGGAGCATATCCTATACCTATTATCAAAGGAACATCGGCACGTGTCACCAATTGATCATAACGTTTATCTAAGAAATAATCAAGAGTAAACGAAACTTTATTGAATAAATTCATATCCAAACCGATATCAAGCTTTTTAGCCTTTTCCCAAGTTACACTAGGAGTCCCCAAATCGCCTTCTTTTATCACCGGTGTATCACCTGGATAATCACCAAAAGGATAATTACCATTCTCTTTATACACTTGCTCGTACAAATAGCGATTGCCTGCCGCTACATCTGATCCTACCAAACCATAAGAAGCTCTTATTTTCAATAGTTGAACATTTTTTTCCAGCCAATCTACGTTTTTAAAGAAATTCTCTTCCGAAATAGCATAACCGATACCAATAGCCGGGAAAAAACCAAAGCGATTATTTTTACCGAAGCGATCTGTTCCATTATAAGCCATATTAAGATCAATCAAATATTTGCTCTTATATTTATATCCCATCGTCAAAGTATAACCTTCAAAGTTGTTAGGAACTGCCGCATCTTTTTCATTGGTCGTGCTTTGACGATTATATAAGAACATAGCGTTCACATCATGGTTTCCATTAAAAACACGTGCATAATTTAATGACGCTTGGATATTCAGGTCTTTCGTCGCCCGTTCCGTTCCACTAGTCACTGAATATGTTCCATAATCATATTTTTTATTGGGATTGATCTCATATTGATCAGATGACGAATTATAATGATAGGTAGGATAATCTCCACGATGCACCTGACGATAATTTTCATCTACACTCGAATAAGCCAAACGAAAATTAGCAGCAAGTCCCTGTGTCAGAAAATCCATTTTCCAAGTGGCCCCATACAGAATATTATTATCATTACGACGAGTACGCTTATAACCTTCATTTGCCAAACGGGCATTCAATGTGGGTTTATACCCTTCCGTATCACTCAAATAAGCATAAGAACCATTAGGATTTAGTACCGGAGCAGAATAAGGATGCATTTTGGAAAAATCGTAAATTTCACCCGTTGCATTCATATTGCAAGGTTCATTAATATTCATAAAACGTGAAGATACATCCAAACGCATATTTAAATTATCCGTCACATCAAAATCTATATTAGTACGATAGTTAAAACGGCGATAGAAATAGTTGGAATTTACATCATTTTCCTTTGTTCCAAAATCTTTCACCATACCATCTTGGGTAAAATAGCCGGCAGAAACAAAATATCTTAGTTTTTTAGATCCTCCGGAAATATCCACATTCACGTTCTCCTGAAAAGCACTTTTCTTAAAAATCTCATCATACCAGTTTACATCCGGATGACCATAAGGATCAGTATGATCTCTGAAAGCCATTATATCTTGTTTAGAAAACAACCTGGGCATACCATCATTTTCATAAGCTTCATTCACCAGGATAGCCGTATTATATGAGTTCAAAAAGTCGGGAGTACGGACCGGTGTCTGTATACCTCCTTCCAAACGCACATTGATTTGTGGTTTCCCTTCTTTTCCTCTTCTTGTTTTCACAACCAATACTCCATTGGCACCTTTAATACCATAAATAGCAGTTGTCGAAGCATCTTTCAAGATTGAAATACTTTCAATTTCGTTTACATTGATTTGCGACAATTGTTCGTATGTATACTGTACGTCATCTACAATAATCAAAGGTTTATTGCCATCGGCATTCAAAGAACTTACACCACGAATAAAAAAATCAGAAGCATCCTTACCTGGCTGCCCGGAGGACTGCTGACTAAAGAAACCGGGCAACTTTCCTGTCAAAGCATTTTGTAAACTACTCGTTGGCACATTGCGAATTTCACGTGCCTGTATACCGCTTACCGCACCCGTCAGTGTGATACGTTTTGCCTTACCATAGGCCACTACGACCACTTCGTCAAGGTCTGTCTGGTCGGGAGTTAACTCCACATTCCAAGATGTCTGGTTTCCAACTTTCAACTCATGCCTCTTAAAACCGACATACGTGAATACCAATATATCTCCTTTATCCACTTTCAACTGATAATTACCGTCAAAATCCGTAATTGTACCAATTGTAGCATTTTTTACCTTTACATTTACTCCGGGAAGCAATTCACCATCAGTGGAAGAGACTTTTCCTTTTACTGTCAACGATTGCGCTAAAGCAAACGTAAACAGGTTTATACTTAATAATATTAAAAATATTCTTTTCATAACATATTACCAATTCGGGTTTTGAATCATATTTCCATTCTTTATCACTTCAGAATACGGAATTGGATAGAAGTAACGCTTCGTATCAAATTCAGCAGAAAGCACATTCACTTCATTATAGATTGTTTTATTGCCAACAACCTGAATATTCAAACCTTTTAAAGGTTCTTTGAAAATATCCTCCGCTATTCTCCAACGGCGAATATCCCAATAACGCTGTTCTTCAAACGCCATTTCAATTCTTCTTTCGTTACGGATAATTTCACGCATCTCAGCCGCATCATAATTCTGAGGAGCAGGCAATCCGTAATAATTTTCATTTCCAGGCTCGATGCCGGCTCTCTTACGTAACTGAATAAGACTATTTAGCACTTCTTTGTTGTCAATCGTACCGCCTGCCAAAGCCACTTCATTCAATGCTTCCGCATAATTTAGCAACACTTCACCATAGCGATACATTACCCACAAATGAATATTGTCCTCATAGTTACTTGACGTCTGATAATCTTTCATAAATTTCGCCATATAATAACATGTTCGGCTATATTGCGCTCCCGAAGGGTTATGTGTTCCACCTACTTGCGTATCAAGAGTTGTATTCAACCAGCGAGAACCATGATGTAATATCGTAAAATCCAACCGAGGATCACGATTCTTAAACGGATCATCTACCGAAGTTGAAACATATTTAGTACCATCTTTCATTAAAAATGATTCCACTAAATTCTGCGTCGGATTGGTATTTCCATTGCCTAAAGAGTTGCCTGAGAATCCTAAAGGCCCATTGGCTGTTTCTATATTTTTATTTTTACCTACTGGGCGGAAAAATATTAATTCAGGGTTATTTCCACCATAAAAATCCACAAAAATATTGCGATAATCCTGAGCTAAATTCAATGTGCCTTTTCCTTTCGGACCATATTGATCTATCAAATCTTTAGCAGCCTGAGCAGCTAAGTTCCAACGTCCACTATCATAAGAAGGATAGCCTATCAATTCATTTCCAGCCTCTAAAGGTTTCTCATTGAATAAAGGACTAGCTGCATACAACAATACTCTGGCTTTCATCGCCAAACAAGCCTCTTTGGTAGGAGCATGTGCAAATTCTGTGGCATCCGCCATCGGTAATGACCGAAGATCATCTTTTATTTCATCCAATTCACGCACAATATAATCAATGCATTGAGCAAATGTATTTCGCGGAAGTTGGACATCATCTCCCAATACATATACATTATCACCTATCAAAGGCACACCTCCATAACGTTTCACCAGCTCAAAATAAAAATGTGCTCTTAAAAAACGAGCTTCTGCCTTCATCGTATAGTTCAATGGTTTTGTTTCTCCCAGTGCATTGATATATGTCAAATTAAAAGGCACCACATCTATATTATTAATCAAAATATTCGCTTTGCGAATTCCTTGATAATATCCTCCCCATTCCATATCTGTCAGACGGGACACCGCCGAATACCGTCCCATGAATAATTTATAGATTTCAGGTTCGTTATTATTAATAGATATAGCGTCGTCCGAAGCCGCATCCAAAAAATCTCCATTTATACGATTATATCCACTAGGTAAATGTTCATAATAGATATTGTTCAGAAAATATCGAGCTTGTATCCCTGCCGAATCTGCTCTTGAGAACAAATAATCCAGTGTAAAATGTTCTACCGGTTCCTTTTCATATCCATCATTACAAGCCGATGCCATGAACAATAACCCCACTCCTAAAAATGTTAAATATTTATTTCGTATCATATAGTAATTCATTAAAATCTGATATTAATACCTGTACTAATGCAACGTTGCAAAGGATAACTAGTAAAACCAACCTCCGGATCAACTAGCTCACATGCAGATTTTGTAAACAGATTCTGCCCATTAACAAATATTTTCAAGCGTAATCCTCCCAAGTAGTTATTACAGAATGAATCAGGTAAGCTATATCCTAAACTGATATTCTTCAAACGGATAAAGTTGCCTGAACGTAACCAAAATGAAGAATTCCAGCCATTACCTCGATTATATCCGTTTCCACCAGCAGTCAATCGTGGAAATGTTGCAGTCTGTGCAGTTTCCGGTGTCCAACGTCCTAACATGTTTTCATACGCTTGTCCGTAATAACGACCATTTGTTTGAAACCCTTCCAATAAAGTCCAATCCTGCAAATAAAGATCACGATTATAAGCACCTTGCCAAAACATAGAAAACTCCAGGCCCCGCCATTCAAATCCTAAATCAATACCGAAATAAGAATAAGGTTTATCACCTCCAATAACTGTACGGTCAAATTCATTAATTACTTTATCATCATTCAGATCTTTATACTTAATATCACCAGGCTGGATGTTTTCGAAGCCTTCAATCACCGGACTTCTTTCAATCTCCTCTCTAGTTGTAAAAAATCCATCAGCTACCAATCCGTAAATAGCTCCTGCAGGACGCCCTGTTTGACGTAGATACTCCTCCGGAACTTCTTGTTCATCCATATAAAGTAGTTTACTTTGTTCGCAACTCCAGTTGGCTGATACATAATAATTAAAATCATTTATACGATCTTGATAAGTAATAGACAAATCTCCGCCAAAGCGACGTACTTTTCCTATGTTCTCCATCGGATAAGATTGTCCAATCAATTCAATGCTTTTACCTCTATTCTGTAATAAATCAAAATATTTATCATTATAATAGTCCGCCGTAAATTTCAGACGATTATTAAACATAGCCAAATCTATTCCCAAATTCCATTTATATGCTTTTTCCCAAGTCAAAAAAGGATTAGCCAAAGGAGCATTTTCTGTTGTCACATTTCCCAAATATGACATTTGCGTCCCTAACGGATAACCGGCATTTCCGATATGTGAGAATGTTTGCTGATACATATAATATCCCGAGTTATCTATACCATTGCCCGTTTTACCAAATACTCCACGTATTTTCAATTGATTAAGCCAATCAGCACTCTCCATAAAGTTTTCGTTGCTGATATCCCACCCTAAACCAAACGCATAGAAAGTTCCCCACCGCTTGCCGGGAGCATAACGATTGTAATAGCTTTCACTTAGAGCTGCTTGAACAAAATATTTCTTTGCATAGTCATAAGCTACATCTGCTATAATATTGGAAGGTAACTGAGGTAAGTCATAATTTATTAATGTATTACGAGTATCCCCCATTAAAGTAGCCTTCACTCCATGCGGTCCAAAATGACGATTGTAATCTACAGCAAACTGACCATACATTTGCTGATAGCTAGTTACCGAATAAAATTTATTGATCTGTGAATCACTTGTTCCGTACTGAGTATATGCTTCATTCCCCCCTTTATCCAAACTATAAGAATACACCGGAGCACGTTTACTACGCTCCGTATACGAACGGTTTTGAATAGAAATATTTCCAACCAAACGTGCCGATAACCCTTTTACTAACTTATTAAAATCATATTTTAAATTAATTCCCCCTGCCATATCACGAGCAGTATCCATAATATAACCGGAATTAATGGCTTGTGACATTAAGTTATTATCAAATGTCACATTCCCCCCCCATGTCCCATTCGGATTCTTAACCGGATAAGCATTGTTAGGAGTAGTATAAATTCCATTCAGCAAATTACTGTAGTTCACCCCCGGCTGATTTCCATCTTCCACGCGACCCAACAAAGTTACTTTAGCAGTAAAGTCATCGGTAATATTGATATTCACTTTTGAAGAAATCATATAACGAGAAAAAGACAAATTGGTGTCATGAGCATCACTTTCCGTCGGATTCGAAAATAATCCCTTTTCACCCATATAGCCTACACTAACAAAATATTGTGCAAACCTGTTACCCCCAGCCACATTTAAATTGTAAGATTGAGTAGTAGACGTCTTATTTAAAATTTCATCAAACCAATTTACATTAGGATGTGTATACGGACTAGATTGCGTACGGAACTTATTGAAATCATCGTAGGTATAAAACGGTTCCTTTCCGTCATTCTGTAATGCCTCATTCAGCAAATAAGCATATTGATGCGCTGACAAAGGGTTAGGAGTTTTAAGAGTACTCTGCACTCCAAAACGTCCGGTAAAGGATAACTGAAAACCTTGCTTAATAGGTTCCTTAGTGGTGATTACCAATGCTCCTCTCGAACTACGCATACCCAAGAACATGGATGACAAAGCATCTTTTTGAATGGAAACTGACTCAATAGCATCCGGATCTATTGAATAAAGTTCCCGTTGTATTCCATCAATTACTACTACAGGAGCTATACCACGCGAACCAACATTAAACTCTGTATTGTCACTATAAAAGCCTTCCCCAAACACAGGAATATTTCCTATAATACCACTTGTTGAGTTAGCAGAAGTCTGATGAACACGTGCTCCTCTGTATTGAGTAATATTCAGCCCCGCTAAACGCCCTGCTAAAGCCGGAAGAATAGTAGTCCCCATCATAGATGACAGTTTGTCTGTATAAACAGTAGATGATGAGCCTAAAAAACTATCTTTATCTTTTTTCTCATAAGGGCCATTGAAAGTCTGTCTATCTTTAACAAATTGCTCATCCAATGTTACTTTAAAAACACGCTCAGTATTCTTCAATTTGTTCACTCTTACTTCCTTATGTAGGAATCCCGGATGTGACAAACGCAATATATCACCTTTCTTTAATTGGAATTTAAAAACACCATCAACACCCGTTATTACTCGAAAATCACTATTTTTCATCGTTACCGTTACATCCGATACCGGATTACCATATTGGTCAACTACCTTTCCGGTAATATCAGCATACTTACTCATTTCCTGTGCCGATACATTCGGAGTTAATATCCCCAAAAACATGCACATCGTAAGCAATGCGAAATAAAACCAGTCATTTCTTTTAATTACTATATTATACATATAATTTCCTATCATTTAATATTAATAAAAACATAAATACTGACAGCTTTATTCACAAATAAGTTCGTAGCTGAACGGTTGTTCTTCTCCTTCTATCTCACCTCCCTGAGCAGCTATTTTATCATCGGTACCGGTAATATTAATTGTACCGTCTTCATTTGTGAATATATAATCAATTCTGGTGATAACTTCTCCCTCAGGAATACCAAAAAATCCTGCCGGCCAAATAGTCAAATTATAGGTTTCGCTAAATACTCGGTCTTCCTTAATCATCAATGTTTTTTCACTCCTCTCATCTACCGAATAAACATTGCCATTATCTGTATATGCCGTGGCTTCCATATAAATGGCATCAGCCTTCACAAGATCATTGGAATAAATATCACCTAAAAATGAAAACGTCACATAATCATCTTGTAATGCCGCCAGTGGTTCTACTCTATTAAAATGGAAAGAACAAAAATCTGTTATTCCGCCATCTCCTTCCACTACTTCAAAGCATTGGGCACCAGGACTATATTTCTTATATTCCTCCTTTTGCGGAAAATCATCTTCCGCAAAATTGATAAAGAAAGCTGGTTTAAAACGCAAATTTTTAGGACCAGTTTTACATCTCAAAGTAATAGTAAAACTTGCCTTGTCATGTTGTTTGATAGAATATATTTTATCAGTACGAAAAGCTACCCACTCCATATCATTCAACACATTCGTGCTAACTCCATATTCTGCCATCAATAGCTCTGCCCAAGGTACGGTTGCATTCTTTGGTACCAATTTAGTATCTACCGGAGACATTGGTAATGAAGTGACCCCATCTTCCACCCCATCAGCAATGTAAGTTACCGTAGTATTTTCACGTGCATTCCAACTTTTAGGAACCAATATAGCTACCAAAAATCTCTTCGTTTCACCTCCGGCAGCATCAATATGACCTTTCACTGTAAAGGTAGCAACTTCTCCTGCCTTCACCCAATAAATCGGCTCTTCTTCTGTACCTTGATTAAGATTAATGGAGTCAAGATAAACACACCCAACCATTATAATTGTCATCAATAACAGAAGAACTCCCAAAGCATAACTTCTATTTTGTTGTTTACTATTTGTTTTCATAAGGTTATATTAAAGCGTTATTCTATTACTTGTTTAAAAGTATAAACATAGGTGTTAGTATGACATCCCGGACTTAACTTTATTGTCAATCGGCGTTTCCCGTCCACTGTCGAAAATCCAATTTCAGTCTTTACTTCTTTATTCATCCCTTCTTCTTCAAATACAAGATGAAATGGAAACTGTGGATCATCTACACTCCATTTCCCTTTATTTTTTACAATGAATGGCAGATAATTTTTTATTTCATAAGTATTGTCTTTTTTCAATATAATATGAAAAGCACTAAAATCCATATACTCTGTAATGTCTATTCCATTTCGAAAAACAGTAGCTAATTGCCAATTACCATCTATGTACTTAACCGTCTCCGAATAACTTCCAGGCGTCATTTCATCTTTAAATGTGTCGCAAGAACTGATAATCACAGTTAATGCCAGAAATGCCGCAATCGCAAATTGCATATTCAGTCTCATATTTCTGTTTTTTTGATTATTCATAATAAGGGTTTTGAAGCAAATCGTCACTCTTTACAGTCTCTTTATAAGGAATAGGGAAGAAATACATAGCTTCTCGGAAAGTATGTTTACGTACTTTTACCTTCTCTCCCTTTTCAATACCATTAGTACTTCTCGTAATTTTATAACCATGCATCTGTTGATTCTCTGTTGTCTCTGCAATCATCCAACGACGTACATCGAAGAAACGATGTCCTTCAAAAGCTAATTCAATACGACGTTCCAAACGAATAGCTTCTTGCATCTTTTCATAGTCACTTTCTATACCTTCCTTTAGCCCATATCTCCCGTCACTTCCAGGGTCAATTCCAGCGCGCTCCCGAAGCGTTCTCAATACTTCATAAGGGCTTACAACATGTCCATCCAGAATTTCTTTATGATTCGGTCCATAATATTCATTAGCAGCTTCTGCATAGTTCAACAAAATTTCGGAATAGCGAATTAAGTCAAAGGCTTGAGAAGTACTAATCCAATGATTACCAGCTACCCCACGATGACTAAATTTACGAATATAATATCCTGTCGGTGTGCCCGCCCCAAAAGCATCAGAAGTACTTCCAGCACCCACATGCGTATAAATAGTATGATTCCGGTCCCCGGCACTATTTAACTTTGATCCATGCCATACTACCGTATTAGCCAAACGTGGATCCCTCCCCTCAGCTGGTTTCAATGGATTATAAGTATATTTACTAGTGAGATCATCTATGTTTTTTCCATCTTTCATTGGAAATTGCTCTACTAAATCATGATAAACATAGCCACCGTTTCCATCCCCTCCACAGCTTGGAGGCCCAAACAAAGCTTCACGTTCCTTGCCAGCAGCTGTAGGTCTATATTCAAATAACATTTCACAATATGTTCCATCAGGATAAGTAATCCCGTCTCCAGCATCAGACACATTATAAAAGTCATTATTATGGAAGATTGCATAAAATCCCCAACCCGGTTCAGAATTACCTTTTTCATCTTTATGATTGGAGTAAATTGAAAAAGTATTCATCTTAATCACATCAAGAGCAGCATCAACTGCTGTTTTCCAACGTTCTTTATTATATTCTAGATGACCAATCAATTCTTTTGGAAAACCTGCTGACTTTCCAAAATCACTACCATTGAATAATTTACTGGCTTCATACAAACGAACGCGCGAAATTAATCCTTTACATGAACCGGCAGTAGCACGTCCTGTATTTATTCCTCGAAACTTATTAGGCAAATCACGAGCCGCCAACTCACATTCATTAACAATATATTCTACACAATCAGCATACGTATCACGACTAGTTTTCATATCATCATCCACCTCATATATATTATCGCCAATTAGAGGAACTCCACCATAATGACGTAATAACATAGCGTAATACCATGCTCTCAAGAAACGAGCTTCTGCTTTATACTGCTGCTTTACAGATTTAGTTATCGGACTGCCATCCACATATCTCATGAACACATTCGCACGCCGAATATTAACATAGGCAATCTTCCACACATCATCCTCCTTTACATTTACCGGATTAATCGTCCCGGTAGCAAACATCACATCATTAGTCACATCAGAAACAACTTTGTATGCTGCTTCATCACACGCAGTTTGTAAGCCTCCATGTTGAGTTACCCAACCCATAAACTCAGTCTTGTAACGGTTTGGTTTAACATCATAGCCCACGTTGGTATAAATTTGCGAAAGGAACCTCGCTGTATATGCACTGTCAGCGAATACCGTTTCCCGATCAAGGTTTATCGTTTCTACTTGTTCCAAATTAGAAGTACAAGAAGAAATCGCAAATGTACCTGCAATAAATAAGCACAAAAACACAACTTTTTTCATATTACTAGAAATTATTAATGAAATCTTATTATAATTTTATATTATGACGATTAAATAAATACATACCACTAAAAGAATATATGTATTTTCTGATCTTGTATATCTATTATCACAGAAACTAGATTATAGAGACTTTTCAAATCATCTTTCTAATACCGTCTGAATACTGGAAGTAAGCAGATAGCTTGTCCCAGTTATCCCGCTAGGATTTAATAACAATAGGATAGTCTTCTCCCTATTTAAGTTCCAGATTATCCAGTTCCATTTCGGCTTGTTCCTTGCTTACAGCCTGATAAACAAGCTCAAGGTCTTTCATGAATTTCTTTTGATTCTTGCTGATCACATACTTAATGGAGTTGCGGTTCTGGTGAACAATACAAGCCTAGACAGTTGTTTCAGGAAAAACACTTCTAATGGCATCCGAAAAACCTGTCAGGTTATCCGTACAAGCAATAAGAATGTCTTTTACGCCACGGGATTGTATGTCGCTCAAACAAGAGAGCCCAAAGTTAGCACCTTCGCTTTTAGAGATATACATCCCTAATAAATCTTTATGTCCATCAGGGTTAATACCGATGATATTGTAAATAGCCCGCGTTACAGGGCGATTCTTTTCATCCATTACTTTGTAATGAATAGCATCCGTCCAGACAATAGCATACACACTTTCTAAAGGCCGGCTGCGCCAGACCTGAATTTCCGGAAGAACGCGATCGGTGATGGAACTGATGGTCTCAGCGGATACGCGATTACCAAGAGAACGTTCATGATCGTCCATGTGGACATCCATTTCGCCTTGAAGGGCGGCATTGAGGATGCTTTCCAATAACGGAGCAAAAGCACCGTCTTTGCCTAACAAGGATTTACCAAACTTAAGCTGTTCCAAAGCCTTGTTTTTGATCTCTTCAAAATTGAATTCTTTGCTCATAAAAAAAACTATGTTAGTAAAGATATTAATTTTATTCGTTACTGACACTGTTTAAATTACAGTCTCCAGCGGCTTACTAGAGAAGATTTGGTTCTTAATCAAATTCCGTGCTAGTAAAGCTCATTGAAAGGCCGATGGATAAAGGGATATCGGCATATTAGAAATAACAAATAAATTATCCAAACTATATGCATCTTAAAGTACTCCAGAATAGCCATGAATAAGGTAATTGAACATAAATAAGTAGCACGGAATTTGATTAAGAACCGAAGATTTTCGGTTCTTCGTCAAATTTGGTGGTAAGTTTTTCTCCGCTCATTTAGCTAATTCAGTCAGTGCCTATATTTTCTTATGA
>NZ_JAJKHN010000099.1:0-22838 GCF_020982715.1 Bacteroides sp. 1_1_30 | reverse complement strand
AGCCATGGTCTCGTGGGCTCGGAGATGTGTATAAGAGACAGATTTGTTGAATATTGTAAAGAAGAGCTAGAATTTCAGCAGCCCCTTAATATGTAAAATTTCATAAATGCATAAATAAAAAGCTATTCTAACATTATTAAAATAGCTTTTTATTTATATATCATCTATTAAACAATACGGTAGTTACACTCTCTTTTCCTAGATAAAAAGACTTTGCTTTTATCAGTGGAGCATTGCATACTACCGGAGTTTGCCATTCTATGGAACTTTCCGTAGGCTCACTTCCATCGGTTGTGTACCGGATTACCGCATTGGGGATGGCAGTATTAGCCAGTAGTAATCCATCCCTTGTCATAATACCGGGAGGAGACACCCGGAAATTTATTCCTCGCTTTGCCAAACGTGGCAACTCATAATCTATAATACCGGCATTGTATTTCCGTTTGGCATCCATATATACTTTGCCGTCCGGAGATAATGCCCACGATGGTTGAACATTCCAAGCACGTTCTGCCAATCCGAAGACTTTTGGGAAAAGATAATATTCTACCTGTTCAAAACTACGGATTGTTTCCGACCATATTTGTCCGGATAGACCTTTGATATTCTGATAACCTTCCTTTGTCAAGGGTTGTTTTCCGTTTGAAGCTGCTTTCACATCAACAGGTTCACCTTTCAAATTCCGTCGTAAAGACTTATAAATATCAAAAGGCAACATATCAAACGTCACATATTCATCCACATAACCGCCCCAACGCAATCCCGGTTCCTCCACATGATAGCAATAGGCCATATCCAAATAGAAGTTACCCACATTACAGAGTATAATCGGGTAGCCCGCATTAGCTAGCTTATACGGTACTTCATCCCCACCCTGCTCCGGAATGGTGTTCCAGCAATAATTTAATACCTTACTGTTTCTGAAATGTTCGTTAACGGTATTATCAGGATTCATAACAATGTCCTGCCATCCGACTGCCTGTATGTTACGTTTGTCCAGCATTTCCAATATTTGTTCCAGAAAATAATCCTTCAGATCCCGTATCTTAGTCAGTCCGTTCTCTTGCATAAAAGTGCGGCAGATAGAAGAACCTTCCCAAATACCTTCTGGTACTTCATCTCCACCCACATGGAAAGCAGTCAGTTCTACTCCTGCATCCTGATACATCTGCACGATTTCGTCAATCACTTTTTCAAGAAAATGATAAGTGGAAGGCATGGCAACATTAATCACATTGTCTGTGAAATTTTGTGCCGACAGATATTGGGAAGTATCTGCAAAGTCAGTCAAAAGATATTCTTCCGCTTTCGATTGGTCTGTATCTATATATTTCTGATAACGGGCATTCATGGCTTTAATCGCTGCCCGGGAATGTCCGGGAATGTCTATTTCGGGAATAACTCTGATATGCCTTTCTTTCGCATATTTCAGAATATCCATGAAGTCACTGCGAGAATAATATCCATTGGCCAATGAAGTAGTATCTGTCTCATTCCATCCCCAGGCATACGCAGGATAAAGACATGTCTGTTCATCTATGGTATGTCCTCTGCGAGAAGCTATTTCTGTCAATTCCTCCAATCCGGGTATTTCCACACGCCAGGCCTCATCGTCACTCAAATGCAAATGCAGTACATTCATCTTATAGAATGATAATATATCGATCAGTTTCAGCAGGTCCGCTTTCTTTGTAAAGTTGCGGGCTACGTCCAACATAATTCCCCGATGCCCCATGTCCGGATAATCGGTTATATGAAGATTAGGTATCGGAGAAGAAGTTAGTTCCATGTTATCTAATAAGGCAAGCAATGTTTGACAAGCATTAAATATGCCATGTGTATCACTAGCTTTCAAAGTCAACCGGTTATTCTTTATCACGATTTCGTAATATTCATCGGGATATTGACAGGTAATAGGAACCTCCATTTTCTTCAATTCAATGATTGTTTCTTCATCCTTATCGGAAACGCTGCATCTTAATAATGAAGTCAATTGACTTTTCAATAAAAGAGCTTCCTCTTTAAACGCATCATCAAACTTCAGACAGACTTTTTGAGAGAAAGAAAAAACACCGCCCGTCTTTTCCACTTTTTTAGGAGCAGGAAAAAGAGAAAGCATATCACAATCTACCGGTTTGCTAAAATCATCATTCTGCTTATAGAAATAATTTCCATCTGCATAGGGAAAGCTGTTCCTCGAGCTAACCCATTGGGTATCGGGCTTAAAAAGCTCGATCTCGATGGGGACATTTTGCGGTTGTAACGGTTTTCCTTTTTCATCGGTAGTTACCATATAAGCCCCTTCAGGAACCGAGGACACATTAATCACATTTCCTTCACTCAATATGGTAAAAGTGATTGTTTCACCCGGTGGCAATGCCTGGTAGTGTTCAGTGGGGTACATTTTATAGTAAGTCGAACCCAAACATTCAATTTCCAGCGGTGCATTAATAGGTTGCTGATAATAAATAGGTGTCTGATTAAAATAGATCACCCAATTATTAGTCAAGGATTTATTCCCATTATTCGTCAGACAGAATGTATTCTTAAAATATCTGGCTTCCACACTATCTTTTTCCAGTTTCCATGTTAAGGATAGCTGTGAGGAAGGGGGCTGTTTACCAGCCCCGCAACCAAACAGGCATATCCCCAACATCATTATCCATATATTCCTCATAGTTATCATAAGGGAATTATTTAGTTAATGAACGAATACATTCCACTTCTTCTGTCGAATAAGGGGTTCCATCACTACGGAATATATCGTGGAACCACAATGGAGGTTCAACAACATCAGGCAATGGAGTGTCCCATGCAAAGATCGTATTTGTTTTTCCAGCTACAAGTCCCCAGTTGATTGCACCGATATTTTCTCTCTTCAGCATTGGCATAATATCCTGGAAAGTACTATTTTGAGTACGTGCCATATATTCTGTACAAATCATCGGGCGACCGTATTGCTTCAATGTATCAATGAGTTGCTGATGCGAATTCACGCCTTCATACGTGTGGTATGTTATCACATCCGAATTTTCCAATTGGAACTTATTCAGATTAGTCAGGCTCATATCCCAAACTCCGGCCGACAGAGGTTGTGACGGATTCACCGTTCGTCCCCACGTAAATATCTTCTGCAATAACGGCAAACTTCTTTCACCGTATCTATATCCTCCCGAACCTCCGGGTTCATTATATAAGTCCCATAATACGATTCTCTTATCATCCTTAAAGGTAGTCAGGATATCTTTCACATAGCTTTCCAATACCGGAAGTATCACTGCCGTATCGCCTTTATAATACAGATCACCCGGGTCACGTGCCCATCCCGAATTGTGTACTCCCGGCTGTGGTTCCGGCTGTTTGCCAGCCTGATATACAGGATTCCAACAATCATCCAGGAAGACGAAGATGGTAGAGATATGATGCTTGTCGGCAATAGTAAGGTATTCATTGATACGTTTCTTAAAGCCTTCCTTATCTGTTTCCCAAACCAGGTGATGCAAATATACGCGCATACAGTTCATGCCTATTTCTTCCGCCCAACCCAGTTCACGATCAATAGTCACCGGATCAAAAGTATCTGCCTGCCACATCTCCATTTGGTTGATTGCCGTGCTCGGAATAAAATCGCATCCACGAAGCCATCCCCATTGTTTATACCACTCATTAGCCTGCTCTTTCGTCCAGACCTCACGAACAGAGACAGTTTTCTGGTTGCAGGCAATCAACATAACACCAATAAAAAAGGAAAGTAATATCTTTTTCATATAATCGTTTTACTTTATCAAATTAAAAATCTTTTTATTTTCTCCACGTAAATATTACCATATCACCCGGTTCGACTGCTATCGTAGAGCCGTCCGGAGTAGTCGTTGAACCATTTTTCAACACTCTGCTAACAGAACTATCCACATCGATAGACAGGTTCATCACATTACGAAAATCTCTATTTACTACCACAAGATATTGATTACCACCTTTCTCCAGGACAGAGACAACAGCACCTGTATCACTCGTAGTCAATGATTTTATAGGAGTCGGCAGACTTCCCAAAGCCTTCGTACCTTCAGGTATTTCACTTCCGGTGTGAGATACTGAAATAACCTGTGCTCCCAAGAATATACCCGCAAGTTGCTGTACTTCCTGATTAACTGTCTTGACCAAATCATACACTTCAGTCGGTTCGTCATGTTGAAGTCCGCGATAGGTAAAATACTGGATTGCCTGCGCACCATAAGCCAAGTCACTGAAAACTTGTAATCTCAACTCGGGCAATGTCGGTATCTTATAAAAATGAGTTTCATCAAGCTTATGAGAAAGTGCAAGTGCAAATGCCCAGAACGGCTTATTACTCTCTTTAGCAGCAGCCGATATTTCTTCCAAATTTCGATACCAGTCCGGACGAATAATGCTTGGAGCACCATTTATAGAGACAATAGGATAATTGTCAAACGAAATAAACGGAACAGGAACTTGTTCTATAAACGAGTTTACATTTTCAGAATAAAGTTCTTTCCCCCATGCCCAATTGGGGTACAAGTTGATATAACAAGGATGATGGCTGTCGATGGTTTTAATTTTCTTCACCAATTCACCCAAACCCGGCAAATCATTCACTTCCGGTTCATCCTTCAAATGGTAGGCATACAAAGCCGGATGATTCATCATCGCTTTTACGACCTCTTCGGCAGTACCGACAGATAAGAGGTCCTTACAAGAAGTTATCATTTTCACTCCGGTCTTCTGTGCGGCGTCAAGCGCCTTCAATGTTGTCTCCAAATCATCATACCATCCCAGATAAATATTAATGCCGGATGCTTTCATCACCGGAAATTTCTCCAGCGACTTGTCTGCTTCCACTCCGGTCCATGCTATAATCGGGAATTCTCCATCAGTTGTAGGGATATAAGAATTACCCTGAATGATCTCAATTTCTTGTGTCTTTACTCCATTAGGTACTACGCGGAATACAGCCGTACGTCCGGTTCCTGTATTTGCATTTGCAGTAATTGTCACAGTTCCGTTTCCACTCCCTTTGGCCGGTGAGATGGTAACCCAAGACTGATCCGTCTCGTTTACAAATTTCCATTCCGTATTAGACTTTATCGAATAAACCTCCGTAAAACCGTCATTACCGATCTGTAACTTCTCCAAATTCCCAGAAATTGAGAAAGAAGCTTTCTCCGGATCCATCGAACAAGACATCAATACCATTGGCAACATCGAAAAAAAGAATGCGACCAGTAACTTCTTACTATATGTTTTCATTGATATATACATAATTCTATTGAATATTAAATTAAAGACTATTAATCTTGATCCCTTCTTAATTATAAGGAGTCAATCGTATCACTTCACTGGCTTTATCAATATGTATCGTATAAAGTCCAGCTTTAAAATCAGGACCGGGAATCAGATCGCCGGGAGCACTTCTTGTTATCAAGTTAGCAGGCTCAACCGTATACAGATTCTTCGTATCCTCCTCTTGCGCCCAACCATATCCTCTAAAGAACTTAAATCCCATAGTCTGATCAATATACACAACTGCTTCAAAGGCACTTGCCCCTACCTTCTTAAAGAAGAACCATTGGTGAGGATATGCGAAGTCCCAAGCAAGCGTAGCCACATAAGGTTCGCGTGGAAATCCAACTCCAGTACCGACAATATACATCACCTCCGGATAAAAAACATCCCGTGGGCGTTCCATATACATGAAACCATTTGATGTATTATATTTCAAGTTATAAAGTACCGACGGACCATCGAATTTTGCTTTGCTCCCTGAAACATCTTTAAAAAATTCCGGCCGGAGCATATTGGTGACATCACTACCAAAACCTATAAAATTAATCTTGGCGCTTTCCACCAACTGAACATCCAACTGGACATACCCTCCTCCCACATCAAAGAAGCGGGACTTATCAATATCAATGCTGTATGTCAGAGTCTTATCAGCCAGGAAGCTCAACATATCAAAAGTGATATTCTCCAATGTATAACTCCCTACCTTAGGAGTCGGAATCGAAGTAGCTGCATCATCAGTCACAATCGCGATCTTATCGTCTGAATATCCCCATACCAAACCGGAATAATCAGGTTTATTATTTATTATCTTTTCGGCAACTTTAAAATGGTCGCCAATCCCTGCCAAATCCGCCGCACTCGTCCGGAAACTATAATCCGTTTCATTCTGACTCTCCTTGTCCATTTCATACACATTTCCCAAATCATCAACGAGGTATAATTGGGAAGGTGTTTCCGGACGGGTCACCGCCACACTTGCGGCCTCATCCAAAGTCAGAGTCGATTCATTGCCACCTAAATCGTTTACAGCTTTTATAGTCACCACAGGACGTCCATTCTGGAAACCGGCAACAAAAGGTAAAGTAGCTTCCTCTTCAATAACCGCAGAACGTCCGCTCAAGCCTTTAGACAAATTCAAGATTTCGGCTCCATCCATTGTCACTAATAATTGAAATGAAACCAAATCATTATATTCATCACTTACTTGTGCAGTGAACTTCACTTTATCACCAGCCGCCACAACCGTTTCACCATTCACTCCCCGCAATACGGCATTTTCTATTTTAGGTTTTGAAGGTGTAGGCCATTCCGGCCATTCACTTGGCTTACTAACATCATCTTTTGCACACGAAAGGAGCAATAACGACGACATGAATAATACGTATATCTTTTTCATTTTTCTTAAGATCTCTAGTTTAACAATAATGAATGATGACATTAATTACGAGCTGCCGCAAGATCCGCTTTCCATCCCTCACGTTCAAATGTCTGTACCAACACTTTTCCATAAGATTCCGAAGCTTGTTGAACCGCATAATTAGGAATAGGCACATATTGATGTGTAGGAGCCACTCCTTTGATCTTCGCTGTACGCTGCGCATACTGATTAAAACGGATGAGATCTATTTTACGCATCCCTTCATACAACATTTCATGTCCTCTTTCCGTAAGTAAAGCATCCAGGAAAGCTTCTGCATTCGCTGTTGCCGATGATGGAAGATCTCCCAGTCCGGCACGCTTACGCACCTCATTGACCGCAGCAATAGCGTCAGCGGACGGAGCCGCATTGTTTTTACGTACTTCGGCTTCCGCATACATGAGTAATACATCTGCCCAACGAGCTAACGGTATATCAGTCCCCTGAAAAGCCGTAGCTGTTTCCACCGGGAATTTATTAATGATAAACCCGTCCCATGTAGTAGTATTCCGGTCAATCCAGGTTCCTGCAGTCGTATAATATTTGGTCAGAATCACTTCACGACGTTTGTCCGAAGGATCATACGTATCCCAAAATTTCGGAGACACGTTGAAAGTTTGTCCCCATCCCTGCCCTTGCAGATAGAAAGGAGTCGGATTTCCCTGATCGTCCACTCTGGCTGCATTATCGGGAGTAGCAAGCATCATCAGCGGGTTAAAGTTGCCGGACTTATTCGTACCGTCCGCCGTTTCATCACAGCTGACAGCCATAATCACTTCCGAATTAAAGTTATTGGCATTTTTAAATTGCTCGATATAAGGATTGTCCCCTTTCTTGAAAAGACTATACCGTCCCTTCAACTCGTTATACATATCAATCGCTTTCTGATAATAACCGGACATATAATAGCCTTCATTCAGGCAATGCCGCATGATGCATACACGTGCATAGTCTTTATTGTAACGTCCCTGTTCCGGCTGCGTATCTGCAATATACTGATAAGCATAATCAAAATCAGCCATAATCCACTCCGTCATTTGCTGCAATGTCGGACGCACCAGATTTTCCAGTTTTGAAGGATTAATCAGATCGTCCGGATCGACAATCAAAGGAACAGGTCCATATACATGCAATAAATAATACATCATCAATCCACGGCAAAGACGGGCTTCAGCTATAAACTCCCTTTTACGCCCTTCGGAAACCACTTCGGTAGAAGCTTTCTCCAATGTTCCAATCACATTGGTGAAGTAGGAAATCTCACTTACTTTCGGAAAGTGGTTCGGCCTTTCATCACTTAACGTACCGCTTGTATAATAAACACACTGACTAAAATCGGCTTTAGAAAGGAAATAATATCCGCCTCCCCAACCATTATTCCACACAGCCACCTCATCTGTCGGATAATCAAAGAACTTCAGTACACCTCCAGCAGGGATATACCAACCGTGCTGATTACCACTTGTTCCGGCACCGATCCAATAGGTCCATGTTGTCGTAAAAGGCATATAGCAGGTCATCATAAATGATTCGTATTCGGCTTCAGTCACCGGATAATTAGAAACATTCAACGTGCCATACATCTTGGGATCAAAATTATCCTCACAACTGCACATGATAAATGCAATCATGACAAACACCTTAAATAATTTATTCTTATTCATATTTTCAATCTTTTCTTTCGTTATAGGTTTTCTTAGAAACATATTTTTGCTCCGAAGGAGTATGTTCTCGTCATCGGATACTCCGCTTTGGAGCCGTCGCCACCTGTCTTTATTTCAGGATCGACACCTACAAACTTGGTAAAAGTAAACGGATTCTGACAGTCGATAAAAACTCTGATAGAACTCACATAATCACCCACTCTTCCCAGCTTCTTTCCTGAAAGGTTGTATCCTAAAGTGATATTCCTGACACGTACGAACGAAGCATTCTGATAATCTTCCTCAAAGCCTACGTTACCAGGTAAAGCGACAGCCTTTGTTGAAGCAATACCACGCCGGTTTCCATTCTGATTGGTTTGGGAATTCCAGATAGTATATACATATTTGTTTGAATTCTTGGGACTCGTGTAATACACATCTCCGACAAGTGCCCAACGATATGCATAGTTATAGCGTGTACGTCCGAATTGTCCATACATAAATACATCCAGATCAAAATCTTTGTATACAAATGTATTTCCAAAGCCTATGTGAATTTTTGGAAGTGTATTCCGCATCTTTACATCATCAATCGTTATTTTATTATCCCCATTTGCATCCTTAATAATCGGATAACCGGGCTGTTGCGCATCTGCCGGCAAAGATTTCTGCGATTCGGGCATATTGCTTTTATCTATGTTGATAACGCCTTCCGTTTCATAGTAATAATAAGCATTCACCGGTTCGTTCTTGCGGATTCGATATTCTTCATAATAATAGTTGGGCATCCGTTCTTTCCAAACGGCATTATGATGTGATAAGGTCAATTGTGAGGTCCACTTAAACACACGGGGGATTTCAAAGTTTAGTGAGTTGATAGTCGCATCCCATCCGTAACGTACATAATGTCCATAATTCATCGGGACGGAAGATGTCATACTAAGCGGAGAGGCAGAGTCATATCCCAGCAAGTTGGTTACATCATTGCGGAACATATCAAAACTTCCCCAGATTCTATCTTTCAAGACTGAAAAGTCTATACCTATATTTTTCATGGTAGTCTTTTCCCAGGTAACATTCGGGTAATCAGGACCGCTAAGCAAATAAGGCACATAAGTCACTGAATTGTTAGAGAACTTGATATATTGGGCTGCCAGACTGAAAGTGCCATAAAGCGAACTACCCAGATTATCATTACCTGTCTGTCCATAACTACCACGAATCTTCAACTGGTCAATCCATGATATATGCTTCATAAACGGCTCGTTAGATAATTTCCAGGCCAATGATACTGAAGGGAAATAGGCATATTTCTTTCCCGGGAAAAATTTATCCGTTCCATCGCGGCGAATAGTAGCGGCAACTACATATCTGTCGAGTACATCCACACTTGCCCTGGCAAATTGAGAACGACGTTCATCGGCTGCTCTGAAAGAAGTCGGGTAGAAAGCGCCTTCCGCAGCTTCCACCTTATCAGCAGCAATGTGATCGTTAATCTGTTCGTAGTCAAGTTCAAGTCCATTTGAATCGTTCGTATATCTTCCCATACCGACTACGGCATCGACACGTAACAAATCTCCAAACTGCTTTTTGAAAGTCAACGTGCCTTCCATGGTTTGGTTTCTACGTTCAACATATCCCAAATGCCCTCTTGATTTATACATGTCCATAAAATATATATCAGAAGGAATATACAGATTACGATTAGCATTCTCCTTATTAATGCCATACATCAAACGGAAGGACAACATATCCTTGATTATATCTACATCGGCAGCAAAGTTTAGATAATAACCGCTTGTTTTAGTCCGGTCACTAACTTTTATCATTTCGGCCGGGTTAGGGTAATTTGAATATAAGGTAGGTTTTCCGTCCTCACCTCTGATTGGTAAATAAGAAGGATAAGTCAATGCTGATTGTATGGCATCGTATCCATTTCCACCACCTCCGCCACCGGAAGTTGAATTTGTATATTCATTTTCATTTACATTGACAATTGCTGTCAACTTAAGAAATGGAAGCAATTGTGAAGAAATGTTTGTCCGAAGAGCATAACGTTCCATAGCGGAGTTTTCTACCGTACCTTCCTGTTTGTAATAATTTCCGGACAGATAATATTTCAGCAATTTAGAACCACCCGTAATTGTGATATTATGATTATTGATGCTACCATCCTTTAATACACAATCCAGCCAGTCTGTTGTTTGAGCGGCAGCTATCTGTTGAGGTGAGAATTGAGGTACCCATTTATTATCAAAAGGTTTATCACCGTAAGGATACATACCATTCGTAAATAAATAGTTTTCTTTATTGAAAATGTTGGCAACATTCATATATTCTTCCCCACTCAAAGGTTCCAGATACGGATAGTTTTTCACGATAGAATAATTTCCTTCATAAGTGATTTGGGGACGAGTTTCAGTACCTTTCTTTGTAGTGATTAATACGACACCATTAGCTGCACCAATTCCATAAATAGAAGCAGATGCATCCTTTAACACTTCAATAGATTCAATATCGGCAGGATTAAGTCCGGCCAATCCCGAACGATTGATAGAGTTGGGCATAACCTGATTTCCGTTTCCAACCTCTAAAGAAGTGGAAGGCATCATTACGCCATCCACTATAAAGATAGGAGTACCTGCCCCACGAATTGAAAGGTCAACTGCTCCACCCGGTTGCGGGCTTGTCAACGTAGCTTCCAGTCCGGCAGCCCGCCCAAGCAACATCTGTGACATATTACTTGTTGCGGCTCGCGATATTTTTTCCGTTTTTACCGTTGCAATGGAAGTTGTCAGATTCTTACGGGTGGTCGTTCCATACCCTACCACAACAACTTCATCCAACTGTTTCGAATCTTCTTTCATCGTCACATTCAACGTCATCGGTCGGGTAATTTTCTGCGTATATGTAGTGTAACCTATTGAAGTAAATTTCAGTGTCGAGCCTTCCGGAACTTGCAACTGGTAATTGCCATCTATACCGGTAATGGTTCCTTGAGTAGCCCCTTCTATCATCACAGTCACTCCCGGAAGAACCTCTCCGGATTCGTCCACTACCTTTCCGGTCACTTTGACCGGCTGTTTGTTATCCTGTGGTTGAGATGAAACTTTGTTTAATACAATCTGACGTTTTTCAATCGTATAAGATACTCCTTCGCCTTTAAAAAGTTTATCCAGTACCAGAGTCATCCGTTCATTTTTCACAGTAATGCTTACTATACGACTTACATCAACAATGTCTTTGTTGTATAAGAAACGATATTCTGTCTGATTTTCGATACTAGTCAAGACCTCCTCTACAGTCACATTTTTCAGTCGCAATGTAATTTTGGCGGATTGTGCCAGGATAGGTATACTGATAGCTTGCAAAGCTATACAAAACAACCATATAGCACAGATTCTCCCCATTTTTACATTCGCAGGTACATTAATTCTCTTTTTCATTTTTCTAATTGAAATAAGTTTCATACCTTTACATGTTTGGTTATTGGTTCTACAAATAAGTTGATTAACGAATAACTGAATCTTTGGAAAGGAAGGTGAGTCAGACCTTCCTTTTTTTATCAGTTGTCGGAAGCTGAATTCACTGATTATGTCTTTCTCATGGCTTGTATTATTTAAAGGTTAATAAATGTGTTTTTCTCTCGTTTCTATCAATAAGACGTTTCTAAAAATAAAAGCCACATTGGATATCGCATTATTTTTTCATCTGCACTATTTTTTCTTCAAACTATCGTTTATCCCAAATAATCTTTCTATTTTTACCCCCGACAATAGAACCTTTACTACAATACTATGCCGAATATCCAACAACAGACTTCCGACGACCGTTTTCTGGTAATAGCACTAAAACAGGATGATAAACAGGCTTTTACCCGACTATTCCATGCTTATTATAAAGATTTGGTATTGTTTGGCGGTACTTACATTCCGGAGAAATCTACCTGTGAAGATATTGTGCAAAACATCTTTCTCAAACTATGGAATGACCGGAAATCATTGGTAATTGAGAACTCACTAAAATCATATTTACTGAAAGCGGTCAGGAATTACTGTCTGGACGAATTACGCCATCGCAGGATTATAGATGAACACATTGCTTACGAACTTAAATCGGATTCTATAGATATAGATACGACAGAAAACTACATACTGTATTCTGATTTATGCCGGCAACTTAAAAATGCATTGGAACAATTACCTCCTCAAGAAAGAGAAGTGTTCGAGATGAGCCGATTAGAAAATATTAAATATCAGGAAATAGCCAATCGCCTGAATATCTCTGTCAGAACGGTAGAAGTACGTATCAGCAAAGCATTGAAGCAGCTCCGCATCTTATTAAAAGATTTTTATTTACTACTTTTTTTATTTCTTTTCCACTAATGAATGTGGGATTTTCTTTCTGAAACGTCTATTATATATAAGGTAAAATGCATTATGATAAATAAAGATTCAGACATAGAAATTATAATCTCCAGATATCTCTCGAAAGAGGCTACACCAGAAGAAATAAAGGTACTGGATGATTGGATATCGGCTACTCCCGAAAACTATAGGAGCTTTCTATCACAAAAGAATGTGTGGGAAGTCAGTCACCCGGCTTTTAATCCGGAAGAGATAGATGTGGACAATGCGCACAGAAAAGTAATGGAGAAGATTCTCCATCCAAACCAGCCGGTTTCCGTTCGTCCCAAGTTGTCCTTCCTACACTATTGGCAGCAAGTGGCAGCTATCTTACTTCTTCCTTTACTGATATTATCTGCTTATCTTTATTTTAAACCCGCTTCTCAAATTGCAGAGACTTATCAGGAGTTATTCACTCCTTATGGCACTTGGTCGGTAGTTAATCTGCCTGACGGTTCTAAGGTTTGGCTAAATGCCGGGAGTTCGTTAAAGTATCCGACTCAATTCAGTGATAAGCAAAGAGTTGTTTCGATGCAGGGTGAAGCCTATTTTGAAGTAGAATCCGATAAAGAGCATCCCTTCATCGTAAAAACGAAACAACTGACTGTAGAAGCTACCGGCACTGCATTCAATGTGAACGCATACGCTCCGGATCATGTAGCAGCAGTGACGTTAGTAAAAGGAAAGGTCACAGTTACTCTTGACCAGAAAAAGACGATTTCCCTTTCACCGGGAGAGAAGATTGACTATAATCTAGGCACTGCTCTATATAACGTCAATAAGACCAATACTTATAAATGGTGCTCATGGAAAGATGGAATACTCATTTTTAGAGATGACCCGCTGGAATATGTATTCAAGCGTTTGGGACAGACTTATAACGTGGAATTTATTCTGAAAGACGCCGAACTAGGAAAGTATTCCTATAAAGCGACTTTTGAAGGTGAATCTTTAAATGAGATTTTGCGCTTGCTTGAAATGAGTGCACCTATTCGCTGTAAAGAGGTTAGTAATCGCAACACCAATAATGAGAAGTTTGAAAAACAACGTATAGAGGTGAGTAGGACTATGCAATAAAGGTAGTTTCAGTCTGTGTAAAACGCCGTTTCCGTATGCTCTGACAAGGGATAATTCTCACCGCGATGAGTATTTTTTCTCATCGCAGTGAGAATGCTTGAGAATTTATTACTTCATCTTATACACCAGTGTACCACCTTTTACAATATCTTCATGCGAGATCGTTTTCTTTGTATATGGTTCGCCATTCAATGTAATACTATCTACATATTTATGTTCTTTCGACAAATTCTCCGCAATAATTGTGAAAGTCTTGCCATCAGCCAAATGTAAAGTCATCTTCGGCAACTGTGGAGCACCGAATACATATTCCGCACTTACCGGATCTACCGGATAGAATCCCATCGCACTAAGCATATACCAAGCAGACATCTGTCCGCAATCATCATTTCCGCAAAGTCCGTCGGGTTTGTTTTTATATTGAGTATCAAATATTTCACGAACCAATTCCTGTGTACGTTCCGGACGACCAGCCAGTGCATACAAATAAGTAACATGATGGCTTGGCTCATTTCCATGAGCATATTGCCCGATTAATCCAGTAACATCTGCTAAACTTTCACCTTCTAGCTTAACCGTAAACAATGAGTCTAATTTATTCAAGAAAGGTTTTTCTCCCCCAAACAACTGGATTAATCCTGGAACATCATGTTGTACATGCCAAGTATATTGCCATGCATTTCCTTCCGTATAATCTCCACCGACACTTTCAGAATGTGCCAACGCACTTGGGTTAAACGGAGCTTTCCAAGTTCCGTCAGCTTTGCGCGGACGCATGAACTTCGTCTCCGGATCGAAAAGATTCTTATAATAGTCAGCACGTTTCGCGAAGTAAGCGGCATCTTCCTCTTTACCCATACGACGTGCCATATCGGCAGCAGCATAATCATCATATACAGATTCTAAAGTGGAAGATACAGATTCTGCTTTTATCAGATCTGTCGGGAAATAACCATATTTCGTATAAACCTCCCAATCAGACTTCAACGGATGAGATACAGTCTGCGTCTTCTTTATTATATTGAAAGCACGTTCAGCGTCAAAGCCACGGAATCCTTTGCGATAAGCCTCGGCAATGACTGATACGCCGTGATTACCAATCATACAGAAATTCTCTTTTCCCCACAATCCCCAAATAGGCAGGAAGCCTTGCACTTCACCCTGTTCGATGAGAGAATTCACAAAACCGTCCACACGTTCGGGAATCACTAATGTATAAAACGGATGAGCGGCACGGTAAGTATCCCACAAAGAGAACGTAGAATAGAAAGCACCCGTTCCAGCCTTTACTATAGAGTCGGCAGCATTACGATACATACCGTCTACGTCCGAAATTTGATTAGGCTGAATCAATGCGTGGTAGAAACAAGTATAGAAATTTGTCTTTTCATCATCGGTACCCTCTATTTCAATACGGCTCAAATAGTTATTCCATTCATTGTGGGCGGCAGTTCTCACTCCTTCAAAATCCCAGGCAGGAATTTCTGCTTCCAGATTCTTTTTAGCCCCGTCTATGCTGGTGGTGGAAAGAGCCACTTTCATCATCAGCTCGTCTCCCGGCTGCATGTCAAAAGAGGCTATGATGCGTTTTCCTTTTTCTGTTTCGCCCATCGGAAGATAAAGTGAATCGACTACCGGACGGTTGAATTTCATCACAAAGAAATAATCCTGGTTGACCCATACCGTGTTATTGACATGTCCTGTCAGTGTTTGAGCATCTTCCCAGTTCACTTCACAACTGTTGACTTGTGAATGATATTGTTCTTCTCTCCATGCAGGGCCATGTTGCAAGTCAATCAATATAGAGGCAGAATCAGCCTTGTGATAAGTATAGCGGTGAAGGGCAGCATGGATAGAGGCAGTCAGTTCTGCTTTTACCTGTGGATCAGAGAGCTCTGCGGTGTAATATCCCGGAGTAGCCGCTTCTTTATCTTTAGAAAAATGACTACGATAAGCATCCCACGCACGGGCACGTGTGCCAGTGACCGGCATCACCAAAATATCACCTAAATCCATACATCCCGTTCCATTCAGATGTGTTTGAGTAAATCCCCAAATCAGGGAATCCTCATAAACATATTCAGAACAATAGCGCCAACCAACTGCTCCCGTCACAGGGCTGGTCTGTATCATACCGAAAGGATAACATGCGCCGGGAAATGTATGCCCGTTGTCTGCGCCACCGATAAAGGTATTAACGTATTGAGTATAATCTTTTGTATCCGTCTTTTCAGCCGGAGTACAAGAAGAATAAAAAAACAAGCCTGCTGCCAGAGTTGCAGCCATAAAAGGGGTTTTTCTTCTCATGGTAAATATAATAATGTTAAGTTAATGTCGCATTATATATGCTGATATTTATCTAATTTTTCACGATAGTAGCTTTCTACATCTTTCCAGTGGTAATAAGGAGCTACGTCTGTTTTCACCGGTAGTTTAGCTTCCTTTTCATTAAGTAATACTTTTACCAATACATCGTTACTTCCTTTTTTATGGAAAAAGACGAATTGCACGTTACTAGCCATCGGGAAAATATCATACGCTCTCCATTGTTCGGATAACTTTTCTACGTCAGGGTAAGATTCTCCATAATGATTCAGTTCCAATAAAGCGACTAACGGTAACAGACAAGACTCATGACCAAATCTTAAAGTGGCCTGGTTCTTACCTTCTTTCAAAGCAGCATCTGCCCTATCTAAAATATTACGCAACAAGTCGGCTTCCCGATAGGGCATCAAACCATCCGTTACAGGAGAACAAGCGTGTGTCAGATACCAATATAAGTTGTTACAACTCCATAGATCATAACACTCTTCATCCGTGAAAAGAGAATATAGCTGCATATCTGTATCATGACTCTGCATATTACAAGCCAAATCAAAAAGACGTCTCATCAGGCGCGCTTCATCAACGTTTGCTTTTACATACGCTTCGTCTGTAAACAATGTTTTCATCAACCGTTCCGGACGTACATGGGTAGCCTCAAAATCTTTCTGAACCTTTTTCACTTTATCGGAACTAGCTATTTTACTCAAATCCTTAGCAGGAGGATTCATGTAATACATATCATGGTAACTTGCATCATTCTTGATACATAGATTAGGATTCATCGCCTGCAATTGGAGGCATTCGGATGTCATGGATAATATACACCGGATGACAACTGTGGAACGGGCATCCACTTCTGTTCCATCCGCAAATATCTGTGGGAAATTAGTATACATACGCTTTGCAATTCCTCTGTGTTGGCGTGCTCCCACCGAAGTCAGTTCACCAAGACGACCTTCCGCCATATCAGCCATGCGCAAAACAATATCCAGTGTGTTTTTACCTGTTGCAGTAAGTTTGTTTAAAGAGTCGGCTTTTAATAAAGTTTGCTTGGGGAAACGATAATCATTCGGATCAATCAAATACCGTGAACCATGACGCATATATGTGCTGATATAAAAAGGTTCGTACCCCTTAGGAGCAGCTGTCTGCTTGGCAGTAGGCGTGGGATATGCATAATAATTATTAGCGGATAAATACCGGTTTGCACGGATCTCTTCACGAGCAGTTTGCGCTTGTACCGTCCATACAAACAAAAGCAATAAAAGGATAGATGTGAGTTTTTTCATGATAGTATTATTCAATGTATTAATAGTTGTGCCACAAAATTAGAGATTTCTTCTCATTTAAAAGGATTTGATACAGACAAATATACTTAAATCTTAAATGGAGGAAGTTCCTATTTATGTGGATTCGCTGTGATAAAACAAAAATTCGTACGACTTATTGAATAAATATCAACTCAATTATTTATCTTTGTTAGCTTAATAACAAGCTGGCGCAAAAAACAATAAGTATAATGAAAGATTTCTTGAAATTTACACTTGCCACGGTGACAGGTATCATTTTGTCAAGTATTGTATTATTTATAATCAGCATGGTAACGTTGTTTGGCATCATGTCTGCTTCGGACACGGAAACAATCGTAAAAAAGAATTCTGTAATGATGCTCGACTTAAACGGAACGTTGGTTGAACGTACGCAAGAAGATCCGCTGGGTATTTTATCACAGTTGTTGGGTGACGGATCTAACACGTACGGACTGGACGATATTCTTTCTTCTATCCAGAAGGCTAAAGAAAACGAAAATATTAAAGGGATTTATCTACAGGCAAACTCATTAGGCACCTCCTATGCTTCTTTGCAGGAAATCCGCAACGCACTGCTCGACTTCAAAGAAAGTGGAAAATTCGTTATTGCTTATGCAGACTCCTATACGCAGGGACTTTATTATCTTTCCAGCGCAGCCAATAAGGTGTTGCTCAATCCCAAAGGAATGATTGAATGGCGGGGTATCGCCTCTGCTCCCCTGTTCTACAAAGATCTGCTGCAAAAAATAGGAGTTGAGATGCAGGTGTTCAAGGTGGGAACTTACAAATCTGCCGTAGAGCCGTTTATTGCTACGGAAATGAGTCCTGCCAACCGCGAACAGGTTACCACATTTATCACTTCTATCTGGGGGCAGGTTACGGAAGGGGTATCTACTTCACGTAATATTTCTGTAGACTCACTGAATGTTTATGCTGATCGCATGCTCATGTTCTATCCGGCAGAAGAGAGTGTAAAATGCGGATTGGCTGATACTCTGATTTATCGCAATGATGTGCGTAATTATCTTAAGAAATTGGTAGAGATCAATGAAGATGATAATCTTCCTATATTAGGATTGGGCGACATGATGAACGTAAGGAAAAATGTGCCGAAAGATAAAAGCGGTAATATCGTAGCTGTTTATTATGCATCCGGTGAGATTACAGACTATCCGAGCTCTGCAACTTCCGAAGACGGGATTGTCGGTTCGAAAGTCATTCGTGACCTGCGCAAATTGAAAGATAATGATGATGTGAAAGCTGTTGTACTCCGTGTCAATTCTCCAGGTGGAAGTGCTTTCGCCTCGGAACAAATCTGGCATGCTGTGAAAGAGCTGAAAACAAAAAAACCGGTCATTGTCTCTATGGGTGATTATGCTGCGTCAGGAGGTTACTATATCTCTTGCGTTGCCGATACGATTGTTGCAGAGCCTACTACCCTGACCGGTTCTATCGGAATCTTCGGTATGATTCCTAATGTGAAAGGATTGACTGATAAAATCGGTTTAAGTTATGATGTCGTAAAAACGAATAAATACGCTGATTTCGGAAATATCATGCGTCCGTTTAACGAGGATGAGAAATCATTGCTTCAAATGATGATAACTGAAGGATATGATACCTTTGTAACTCGTTGTGCCGAAGGACGTCACATGACGAAGGAAGCTATCGAGAAGATTGCTGAAGGCCGTGTATGGACTGGGGAAACTGCTAAAGAACTGGGATTAGTAGACGAATTAGGTGGTATTGACAAGGCACTGGACATTGCTGTTGCAAAAGCCGGTATCGAAGGCTATACCGTTGTGTCTTATCCTGAGAAACAAGATTTCCTGTCTTCCCTGCTTGATACGAAACCGACGAATTATGTAGAATCACAATTACTGAAAAGTAAATTAGGCGAGTACTACCAGCAATTCGGCTTACTGAAAAATCTGCAAGAACAATCTATGATTCAGGCACGTATTCCGTTCGAACTGAATATAAAATAAACCGTAATACATGGACGAACACTTTATCAAGATACATAAGTGGCTCTACCCTGCCTCCTGGCTCTACGGAGCAGTGGTAATGATGAGAAATAAACTCTTTGACTGGGAAGTTCTTCAATCAAAGAGTTTTGATATACCTATTATCAGCGTGGGTAATCTCGCTGTAGGAGGGACAGGAAAAACTCCACACACTGAATATCTGATAAAGTTTCTTTGTAATCAATATAAGGTAGCTGTATTAAGCCGGGGATATAAACGGCACACGAAAGGTTATGTATTGGCAACTCCGGAAAGTACGGCAAGAAGCATTGGCGACGAACCTTACCAGATGCATCAAAAATTCCCGTCTGTCACAGTAGCTGTCGATGAAAAGCGTTGTCATGGCATAGAAAAGTTGCTTGCACTGCAAAAGCCTTCAATAGATGTTATCCTATTGGACGATGCTTTCCAGCACCGATACGTCAAACCGGGATTGAGTATTCTGTTAACGGATTATCACCGATTATTCTGTGATGACACTTTGCTCCCCGCAGGACGGCTTCGTGAACCAATTAGCGGCAAGAATCGGGCGCAAATCGTTATTGTCACCAAATGCCCGCAAGACATCAAGCCTATTGATTATAACATTATCACGAAACGGCTGAGCCTTTATCCATATCAACAGTTATTCTTCTCATCGTTCCGGTATGGTAACCTGCAACCAGTGTTCCCTACCATGTCTCCGGACACAAATGCAATTTCGACAAACCATGAGGTTGCTTTGTCCTCACTGACAAACACTGATATATTATTGATGACGGGAATTGCCTCACCTGCCCCTATTCTCGAAAGACTGGAAGGTTGTACCAAACAAATAGATTTACTATCGTTTGACGATCACCACAATTTCACTCATCGGGATATACAGCTTATCAAAGAACGGTTTCATAAACTGAAAGGAGAACACCGGTTGATTATTACCACCGAGAAAGATGCAACACGCCTGATTAACCATCCGGCTTTGGACAAGGAATTGAAACCATTTATCTACGCCTTGCCTATTGAAATTGAAATATTACAAAATCAACAAGATAAATTTAACCAACATATTATTGACTATGTTAGAGAAAATACAAGAAACCGCAGCTTATCTGAAAGGTAAGATGCATACCAGTCCGGAAACTGCTATTATACTAGGCACCGGGCTTGGCAGTTTGGCAAACGAAATCACCGAGAAGTATGAAATAAAGTATTCGGATATCCCCAACTTCCCGGTATCTACCGTCGAAGGTCATAGCGGTAAGCTGATTTTCGGCAAACTAGGCAATAAGGATATCATGGCTATGCAGGGACGCTTCCACTATTACGAGGGTTATTCGATGAAAGAAGTAACTTTCCCTGTACGTGTCATGCGTGAATTAGGTATCAAAACCTTGTTTGTATCCAATGCCAGTGGCGGTACAAATGCAGATTTCGAAATCGGTGACCTGATGATTATCACTGACCATATCAACTATTTCCCCGAACACCCGCTTCGCGGAAAAAATATCCCTTACGGACCTCGCTTCCCGGACATGAGCGAAGCATACTGCAAGGAACTGATTAGTAAGGCTGACGAGATTGCCAAAGAAAAAGGAATTAAAGTACAACACGGAGTGTATATTGGTACGCAAGGTCCTACTTTCGAAACTCCTGCCGAATATAAACTATTCCATATCCTTGGTGCTGATGCAGTTGGTATGTCTACCGTTCCGGAAGTTATCGTAGCCAACCATTGTGGTATCAAAGTTTTTGGTATTTCCGTCATTACCGACTTAGGAGTAGAAGGAAAAATCGTAGAAGTAACACACGAAGAAGTTCAGAAAGCCGCTGACGCTGCTCAACCGAAAATGACCACGATCATGCGTGAACTTATCAACCGTGCCTAAACAATCATCCCGATTTATGAGAACTGAAATAGCATCTCTTGGTGAGTTTGGTCTGATTGACCGCCTCACCGAGGGAATCAAACTGGAAAACGAATCCAGCAAATATGGAGTGGGCGACGATGCCGCCGTTCTCTCCTACCCTTCAGAAAAGCAAGTACTGGTAACAACCGACCTGCTTATGGAAGGTGTGCATTTTGACCTGACTTATGTTCCCTTGAAGCATTTGGGATATAAATCAGCAGTAGTTAATTTCTCCGATATTTATGCCATGAACGGTACTCCCCGGCAGATTACGGTATCTCTTGGTCTTTCCAAGCGTTTCAGCGTGGAAGATATGGACGAACTTTATTCCGGTATCCGTCTGGCTTGCCAGCAATACAATGTCGACATTGTGGGAGGCGATACCACTTCTTCTCTGACAGGTCTTGCTATCAGCATTACTTGTATCGGCGATGCCGATAAGGATAAAGTAGTTTACCGTAATGGAGCCAAAGACACTGACCTGATCTGCGTCAGCGGCGACTTGGGAGCAGCCTATATGGGTTTACAACTTTTGGAACGTGAAAAAGTCGTATTGCAAGGTGATAAAGATGTCCAACCGGATTTCTCCGGCAAAGAGTATTTATTAGAACGCCAATTGAAACCGGAAGCGCGCAAAGATATCATTGAGAAATTGGCAGCCGCCAATATTGTCCCTACTTCTATGATGGACATTTCCGACGGCCTGTCATCAGAACTGATGCATATCTGCAAACAAAGCAATGCTGGTTGCCGCGTTTACGAGGAGCACATCCCAATCGATTATCAGACAGCTGTTATGGCTGAAGAGTTTAACATGAATCTTACGACTTGTGCCTTGAATGGTGGAGAAGATTATGAACTACTCTTTACTGTTTCCATCGCCGATCATGAGAAAATTTCACAAATGGAAGGAGTTCGTCTCATCGGACATATTACCAAACCCGAACTTGGCTGTGCATTGATTACCCGTGATGGACAAGAATTCGAACTAAAAGCACAGGGATGGAATCCATTAAAAGAAGATAAGCAATAGATTTCATCACATACCTGAAATATTTTCATCTTATACAACACTGATAATTAGCCGACTAACTTTTTATCAGTGTTTTTTATTTCCATAAGGCTTGCAGAATCCAAAAGTTTCACTACCTTTGCAACCGCAAAAGAGATATTACCGGACCGAACAAGCACGAGGTGCCATAGCTCAGTTGGTAGAGCAAAGGACTGAAAATCCTTGTGTCCCCGGTTCGATTCCTGGTGGCACCACTATCGATTCGGTAATAAAAAAATCCCTTGAACTTCAAAAGTTCAAGGGATTTTTTTATTCCTCGTATTGCAATTTGCAACCGCCTATACTTTAGAAGGGTCAGTCCGAAAACCCTGTGGATATGTTAAATTCACACTGTCAGTTTGCATAATCTAAACATAAAGAATGGTATA
>NZ_JAJKHN010000098.1:0-22843 GCF_020982715.1 Bacteroides sp. 1_1_30 | reverse complement strand
AATAACTCTATAGTAAACGGAATTCCCCGTATCGGATATATGAAAGGCGGTCAGAAAGCCCGTTGGAAAGACGAGGAAAACACTTGACGTCGGAAGATGTCCGTGAGAATAGCAATGCAATACGTGATTGGCTGAAATCGTGCGGAGCGTCCAAAGTCGTCGTACATTTCGATATGGACGTGCTCGACCCTGCCGAAATCATAGCTGCTGTCGGTGTTGTTCCCAGCGGAATGAAAATATCGGAAGTCGTGAGGGTAATAAACGACATCGCTACGGAAAAAGAGATTGTCGGTTTGACCGTTGCTGAACCGATGCCGCGTATTGCGATTCGCATCAAAGAGATGTTACACCAACTACCCTTATTGAAATAATCCGAGTATGAAAGTTTTATTGGTCAATGGAAGTACGCATCCCCAAGGAGGAACTTGGCAAGATCTGAGTGTGGTAGAGGAAGCTCTGCATGAAAAGGGAATCGAAACAGAATGGTTCTGGATTGGCAACAAATCAGTATGAGGTTGTATTGACTGTCGGAAATGTGCCGAAACATACCGTTGTGCATTTTCCGACGACGTATGCAACAAGCTGATAGAATCTATTTTGAAATCCGATGGCTCCATGAACTTGAAATTGCAGGAGGGGCTGCTTGCGTTGCTGCATATCGACAAGCGGTTTGCTCCGGCGCTCTTCGATTTCAACGAACCGTAGAAGATAGATATCATGGAGTTTATGAACGAGAATTAGTGGATGTCTATGCCGAAGTGGGTTTCAAGAATCCATCGCACTTTTCGACCGCTTTCAAGAAACAATACGGCATACTGATACTTCTTTAATCCTAGAATATGAGGAATCAATCGATGTAACTTAGAATGTCGTAATTCCTTTCCGATAGAAGAATTTAACCTTTTCATCCTCTCATTAATCAAATAAAAGAAGTATATTTGCTTAATTATTAAACTATAAGCAATATGACTATCATCGCCAATCCCATTTACGACGCTGTCTTCAAATTCTTAATGGAAGACAAGAAAGTCGCCAAGATATTTCTTTCCGCATTGCTCAAAAAGGATATTATAGACCTTGAAATGCGCCGCCACGAGTATACTTCCATGGAACATACTCGCATCTCACTCTTTCGTATAGATTTTTCAGCAAAGATTCGTGAGAATGACGGTGCAGAACACCTTGTCCTTATCGAACTGCAAAAGACTTGGCTCATTACTGAAACCTTGCGCTTCCGACAGTATCTGGGCACGCAGTATCTTAATAAGGAGAACATTATCGAAGAAAAGAATGAGCATGGACAAAGGCGTACATATGGTTTGCCCATCATTTCTATCTACATTCTGGGACACCCCTTGGGTAACCTGACCGAGCCGGTGGTTTACGTGCACCGCCGCTATCTGGATTATGACGACAATCCTCTTCCTTCTCCCGACCCCTTCATAGAGAGTCTGACTCATGACAGCATCATCGTGCAGATTCCTTTCCTCACCGGACGAACTCGTAACCGTCTTGAACGTCTGCTGAGTGTATTTGACCAAGAATATCGGCAGGCTGATAGCGAACACTATCTGGAAATTAACGATGAGCATCTTGACGATGAAGTGAAGTGTGTTGTTCATCGGCTGCTGAAGGCTGCCGCTGCACCCAACGTGCGGCGTGCCATGGAGATAGAAGACGAAATTCTTTCTGAAATAGAGGACAGGGATACGACAATTATGATGAAGAATAAGGAAATTGAGCAGAAAGAGCAGTTGATTGAGCAGAAAGAACAAGTGATTGAACAGAAAGAACAAGTGATTGAACAGAAAGAACAAGTGATTGAACAGAAAGAACAAGTGATTCGTTCAATGATTAAGATGCTCTGTAAAAATGGGACATCGATTGAAGAGATATCCAAACAATTGTCAATGCCAGTGGAGTTAATCAAACAATACATTGATTAATATATTATGCTTCTCTGATAAAGATATAAACACTATAAAAATAGCAGCAAGCTACTCTTACAAACATGAGTAACTTGCTGCTATTTTTTCTGTTATTGTGCTATTACATTTTCGCTTTTCTTTGGCATATAAACCAGCTCGCTTTTTTATCTAAAATGTAAATACATATCGCGCTACGACCATGTAAAGATAAGAGATTATTGAATCAATAACCGTCCAGTTCTTTTTTTCATTTAATTGCTTGATTTTCTTTTTTCAGGTATAACCGTTTCGAGAATATTTTTTGTATGCTCATGCATTTATTTATGCAGTTTATTTTCCGGTTCGTTACTTTTTAACCGGCTATTTCCTTGTAGAATATTAAAAATAGAACATTAACAGGCTTATATTATCATTTCGAATTCAGTTTGCTCACTTGGTATATTTCAATACTGCCTTCACGGGAAAATGGTCTGAAGGAATGCGTGCTTCATACATTCCGGTGGCTTCATTTTTAATCCGGTAAGTATCTGTCAGCACTCCGTACTTTTCAACAATAAAGTTTTTGGTAACGAAGATATGGTCGATACGGTTGGGAGTATATGTGTTCGGATTCCATCCTGCACATGTTCCATTAGTTGCATATCTCAGTTGCGCGACCTCATAAGAGTCTGATAATATTCCGGATTCATGAAGTACTTGATAACTTTCGCTGGTCTGGTCTACATTGAAATCTCCGGTGAGTATGACGGGGTCTTTGCCACACATCTCTTTAATCTTGCTGATAACCAGCTTGGCACTTTCGCGACGTGCCACTACTCCGATATGGTCCATGTGCAGGTTAAAGAACCAGAATCTGAACTTGCCTGTAATATCCTTGAATTCTCCCCATGTACAGATGCGGGTATAGGCTGCATCCCATCCTTTATTCGGCTTCGAGGTATCTTCCGATAACCAAAAATTCCCGGATTTGAGTAACTTGAATTTATCCTTCCGGTAGAAGATAGGCGCATATTCCCCTTTCGTTTTCCCGTCATCCCGTCCTACGCCTATATAACTGTATTGCGGCAAGGCATTCAACATATCTTCCAGTTGGTTATGTTTCACTTCCTGCGCTCCGAATATATCGAAGTCATGAAAGGTGATTAACTGGGTGAGTACCGGGCAACGCTGTTCCCAGCCGTTTCCGGCTTTGGCATCGTTCGGGTTACTGTTTCGTACATTGTAAGAAGCGACATTCAGTTGCTGCGCATTCAGTATTGACACACCGCAGAGCGCCAATACAATAAAAAGTTTTCTCATTGTTTCTTTATTGTTAGATGGTTATTAAGTATCCTTTTCTTCTGTCTGTCCGCTCCTGTATTCTTTGGGAGAAGTGTTGTATAACTTGGCAAACTCCCGGTAGAAATAAGACTTGTTTGAGAAGCCCGATTTATACATAATCTCGGTAACGGTAAGCTTGGTAGTCTTTAATAGGCCTGCTGCATATTCCAGGCGGATGGTACGGACAAATTCGCTTGGTGTCTTTTCCGTCAATTCTTTGAGTTTACGGTACAATCCCGCTTTGCTTACTCCTATAAAGTCTGCGAGAGAATCCGGATTCATGGATTCGTCGTCAATATTATCTTCGATGAATTTGATAATCTTGTCCAGTAACAGCTCATCCTCTTTATGCATGGTGATTCCATCCCTTACGATGAGAGAGGAACGGCTGGATTTGAAATACTCTTTCATCAGAGAGTATTTATTAATCATATTCTCTACCGCGCTCAATACATGCCTCGGGTGGAAAGGTTTGGGGATATATAAGTCTGTTCCATGTTTGTAAGCGTTAATCTGGTCTTCGATGGAGTTCTTGGCGGAGATATGGATAATCGGAATGTGGGCAGTCCGCTCGTTGGCTTTCAATATATCCGTCAGAGTGATGCCGTCCAGCCTGGGCATCAATACATCGCTGATAATAATATCCGGCTGTTTCTGTTCGATTTCTTTCAGCGCCTCTTCCCCATCGGCTGCTTCCCGAACCTGGTAGTAAGGAAGCAGGATATCTTTCAGAAGTTCGCGGATATTCTTTTCATCTTCTACAATCAATATACTAATTTCCTTTTGTTTTGGGACAAAAAGCATTTCACCGGCTTCTGCCTCTTCTTCTGCCGGCTGACTTTCTTTTCCGGAATTCACGTGCATGGACGGTAGAGACACATTGAATTCTACATACTCTCCCAATACACTTCCTACTGTGATTTCTCCGCCCAATAACTCCGTCAAGCTCTTGGTCAGATTCAGGCCGACTCCGGTGCTTCCCGCATGTTTCAGGTTACTGCTTTCGAAAATCTTGAACCGGCTGAATATCTCACTCATTTGTTTCTCTGTCAGTCCCTTGCCCGAGTTGCGGATTCGGAAATGCAATGTCCCGTCAGCGACATTCCCCCGTATTTCAGCACGGATATATCCGCCGGACGGCGTATATTTGAAGGCGTTGGAAAGCAAATTGAATATTATTTTTTCCAGTGCATTCCGGTCTGTTGTAAAGGATGATACCTCTTTGCTTTTGAAGCTGAAGTCTATCTTGTTTTCTTCGGCAATTTCGGTATAGTTGTCCGATACATAGTCGACGAGCAACTGAATATCCACTTTTTCAGCATAGATAGCTGTATGTCCCGCTTCTGCTTTCCGGAACTCCATCAGTTCGTTGATAAGCTTCTGCATCCGGTCGGCATTGTTCTTGATGATGTAGATATATCTTTTTGTATAACTGTCGAGGTCTGCCTTTTCCAACAAGTGCTGTGCCGGGCCGTATATCAGTGTCAACGGAGTGAAAAACTCGTGTGCCACATTCGTGAAGAAGTTCAACTTCGATTCATGGATACGTTGCTGATTCTGTTTCTCGATATGTTCCAGTAGAATCTGACGGTTCAGCCGGATTCGATTCTTGATGACGGATTGCGTGATATAGATAGCAATGGCAATCAGGATAAAATAAATAATAAAAGCTGTAGTACTGAGCCACCAGGGGTAAGCGATGTCCAAATTGAGGGAATAGATTTCGTTGCTCCATACCCGGTCGCCATTGGTGCATTTTACTTCCAGTTTATATTTTCCCGGCGGCAGTTTGGTGATAACGATATTCGGGTTATTCTCATTGTAAATCCATTCGTCGGCAAAGTCGATAATGCGGTAGCTGAACTCACAATTCTCATTGTTGATAAAATCATGTGCGGCAAATCCCAAAGTAATATAAGGCTCGTCATAGTCCAATCGGAGTGTATGGTTACGGATACGTTCGTAGATATTCTGGCTTGTATTGTTTATCTTCAGGCTGTTCAGGCTTAATGATGCGATATGTTCCCGTAAGCGTATCTTGTTCTCGTCGAAATAGTTCAACCCGCTGACTCCGCCGAAATACAGCCATCCGGCTTTGTCCTTAAAAATAGCCCCATCAGAAAATTCGTCGTTTTGCAGCCCGTTTCTTGAGGAATAATTGGTAATTTTTCCCGAGGGCAAGTCGATAAAGGAGATACCTTGATTGGTGCTTGCCCAAATATTCCCGTTCTCATCTTTCAGGATGCCGTGAATCGTATTATTGGGCAATCCGTTATTGTCCGTATATTCGGTGATGGAAGGCGGTGTGGCTGTCGGGAACAACCGGTTAAGACCATAACTGGTACCTATCCAGATACTGGCAGAATCTCCTTTAGTCAGATAAATCACGTCATTGTTAGTCAGGGACAAACCGGGGTCTATCTCATTCATCTGCCGGAAACGTTCGGACGCGATATCGAACTTATTAATTCCGCCCCCTCGCGTGCCTAGCCAAAGTTCATTCTCATCGTATCCGGCAATAACCGAATAAATAATATTATTGCTTGGCGAAGAAGGGCCGGGAGATTTATATTGTTTCATGTCCGTTACTCTATAACTTTTTCCTTCCCTTTGCAGGCTCAGCTTGATAAGTCCGTAGCCGGAAGTTCCCAACCATAAAAGTGAATCATTATGGGTGAAAAGGATACTGTAAACTGCCCTGAAAGCTGGAAATTCAGCGGGAATACCCAGTTTTTTCACCTGGTTGCCATTGAGTGGAATATAATTGATACCCGCCCCTTCGGTTCCGATGAATATATCCCCGGACATATTTTTGCGGATAGTATAAACGGAGTTGGAGATTAACCCGTTGCCTGTTGAAAGATAGGGGTTGACTCCCCGTTCCTGCTTGTCGAGCAGCAGGATACCTTCTCCTTTTGTTCCTACGAGTATATTGCCATTGTCTTCCTCACAAAAACAGCGGACAGGATAATTCGTTTTTACGGTATGGAAAGGCGAACTGTGTTCATAGACTTCCAATATCCCTTGTCCGTCCGTACCTACCCAAAGGATATTCTGCGAGCCGATATAAATAGTGAAAATGGAAGCTTTCTCCGGCAATTGGAGTAATTCCGTTGAAGTCCCATTTTCAAGATTATATCTGATGCATCCCCCCTCGATAAAGCTGATAAGGAGATATTCACCGTGGCAGATAGCTTGTGATACGGTTTTGTTCTCCGGAATATTTATACTGTCCAATATACGGTTATCTTGTGAAACAGTCAGCGTCCTGTCATCGTTAATGATGAGGCAGTCCTGGGAAAGATAAATATTGGAAACGGGGGCACAGTGCCTGATTTCTTCTTTGAACGAGAGTTCGGGACAGGAGTTGCGGACAGTCAGTTGATAATGCAATAATTGTCCATGTCCTGTGAGAAAGAATATCCGGTCTTTGGAATCAATGACGAAGTTCCTGATGTCATCGGGCAGGTCATTCTTCAAGGAAACAAACTCCTGTTTCCGGTCATCGAAACAGAATAGACCCTGCTCTTTCACATAACAGATAATATGCTTGCCGGAAGTGATATCCAGCAGAAATGACTTCTCCTGTTTCGGCGGATTATTCTGTGTACCTAAATAATAAGGAGTAAACTGTTGGGTAGAACGTTTCCACCGGTTCACCCCATAGTCCGTAGATACCCACAGGATAGAGTCGCTCTGCTCGATAATCTGCCAGATGACATTATTACTGATAGACCCTGCATCCTTTTTATTATAAGAATAGGTTTTGAAGCTACGACCGTTATATGCATTTAATCCGTCCCATGTCCCTACCCAAAGCGTATGTTCCGAATCTTCGAGGAAACAATTCACCGAATTATTGGATAATCCATCCGCATTGGAAATCTGTTTTACTACATTCTGCGAATGTAATAAAACAGGCATCAGGCATGAATAAATAAGGATGCAGATGTAACGGAAATATGAGTGTTTTCGTAGAATCATGTCGCAAAGATAGAGAGGAAAAATAAGAAAACAAAGATAAAAATATGCTGTACAACACGTGTATACCCTTTTGAGAATATAGTACACTCTTCCCGTCGCTGCGTGGGGTAGCTTTGCCACGAGAAATAAAAACAACACCTATTTAATGATTAGAAAATGGATATTGCAAAACGATTTCATCAGAACCCATTATTGAAACCATCTGATTTACAACCGGGAATAGAAGGTATGGAAATCACCTGTTTCCTGAATCCCGGCGTATTCCGCTTCGACGGAAAAACCTGGTTATTACTGCGGGTAGCCGAACGCCCCGTACAGAAACAGGGAGTGATTAGTTTCCCCGTATATAATAAGGAAGGGAAGATAGAAGTGCTTTCTTTCGACGAAAATGACCCGGAACTGGACGCTTCCGACCCTCGTGTGATAGGATATGCGGGACAGAATTATCTGACTACCATGTCTTATCTCCGGTTGGTATCGAGCGAGGACGGCATCCATTTTAAGGAAGAACCGGATTATCCGCCTATTTTCGGCAAAGGGGCATTAGAGGCTTTCGGCATCGAGGACTGCCGGGTGGCGACTACAGCCGACGGCTATTACCTGACGTTTACCGAAGTCTCTTCCGTTGCCGTCGGTGTAGGGCTGATTCATACCCGTGACTGGAAGAATTACACTCGTCACGGCATGATTTTTCCCCCTCATAATAAAGACTGTGCCTTGTTTGAAGAGAAGATAAACGGCAAATATTTCGCCTTGCATCGCCCGAGCAGTCCCGAACTGGGCGGCAACTATATCTGGCTTGCCGAATCACCCGACCGGTTGCACTGGGGTAACCACCGTTGCGTTGCGACCACTCGTCCCGATAGCTGGGACTGTGCCCGTGTGGGTGCGGGCGCCGCGCCTATCCGTACAGAGGAAGGCTGGCTGGAGATTTATCATGGTGCAGACTATCAGAACCGCTATTGCCTGGGAGCCCTTCTGCTTGATTTGAACGACCCCTCAAAGGTAATTGCCCGAAGCAAAGCTCCTATAATGGAACCGACTGCTCCCTACGAGCAGACCGGATTTTTCGGGAATGTGGTCTTCACGAACGGGCATCTGGTAGAAGGGGATAAGGTGACTGTTTACTACGGTGCGAGTGATGAAGTAATCTGCGGAGCGGAGTTCTCCATCGGGGAAATCCTTCGTTCATTAAAGTCATGACATATATTAAGGTAAGAAATGAATAAATTGAAAAGAGAATATCAATTCTTCAAGCAGCAGACTTCCAATGTACGTGTACTGTTGATGACTAACCTGCTCTATGCGTTCGTGCTTCCTGTGGTGGAGATATTTGTAGGTGCTTATGTGATGCGTCACACGAGCGAGCCTGTTTCCGTAGCTTTCTATCAACTTTTTATGTATATCGGCATCATTGCGACCTCTTTTGTCAACGGCTTCCTGTTGCGGCATGTCAGCGTGAAAGTACTGTATGCAGGCGGGATATTAGTTAGCGGGCTGTCGATGTTTGCCATGATGCTGGTGAAGTCATTGGGCTTTGTAGAGTTAGGCATAGCAGGTTTTGTTCTCGGAGCCGCATCGGGTTTCTTTTGGACCAACCGCTATCTATTGACTCTCAACAACACGACCGATAATAGCCGGAACTACTTTTTCGGACTGGAATCTTTCTTTTTCTCCATCACTTCGATAACTGTTCCTTTATTGATTGGCGCATTCATCAGCCAGATAGACGGCAAAGAAATCATGGGATGCCTGATTGATATAAATGGTGCCTATCGTTTGGTCACAGTCGGAGTCATAGTCGTGACCCTGTTTGCCGTAGCTGTCTTGTGGCGTGGTAAGTTTGCCAATCCGATACAGAAGAACTTTCTGTACTTCCGGTTCTGTACACTGTGGAAGAAAATGCTGTTGCTGGCTTCCCTGAAAGGAATGGTACAGGGATTCCTGGTGACTGCCCCCGCCATCCTGATTCTGAAACTGGTCGGTGATGAAGGGACATTAGGCTTGATACAGGGAATCAGCGGTACGCTGACGGCTATACTGGTCTATGTACTGGGGCGTATTGCCAAACCCGAAGACCGCCCGAAGATATTTATTGCCGGGTTACTCGTCTTTTTTATCGGTACTCTGTTCAACGGGGTCTTGTTTTCAGCCACCGGAGTGATTATCTTTGTCCTCTGTAAGGTAATCTTTCAGCCCTTGTTTGACTTGCCTTACTATCCCATTATGATGCAAACCATCGACGCAGTAGTTAAAATCGAGAAAAGAAATGAATACACTTATATTTTAAGCCACGAATTCGGACTATTCCTGGGGCGTGCTTTCGGGCTCATCCTTTTTATGGCGCTTGCCTTTGCCATATCACAGGATTTTGCATTGAAGTACGCATTGATACTGGTAGGAGCCTTGCAGTTGATAGCCTACCCGTTGACCCGGAACATCATCAAACAGAACCAAACGGTTCGTTAATATTTCAAAACCATTAAGCTGCCATTGCAAACGGATGAATTATTATGTTGTACAGCACCTATATACCCTTTTGAGAATATAGTACACTCTATTTTTTGCGGGGTACGATAGTTTTGCTGGCAGAAAAACGATGAACGACCGATTGGGAAAACTAAAAAAACGACGTATGATAAAACTAAAATCTGTAATCTATTTAATCAGTATGATGACACTAGCCGGATGCTCCGGACAAAAACAGGCATCCGTAGCTGTCGAAGAACAGAGCGGACAATGGATACTCGGCCCTTTTGTCCGCCCGGAAGGGGTGAACCCGGTGATTTCCCCGCAACCGACTACTTTCCAATGCCCGATGCGCAAGCAGCCGGTAAGATGGGAAGAGAGTGACACTTTCAATCCGGCGGCAACCGTCAAGGACGGGAAGATTGTGGTACTCTACCGTGCGGAAGACAACTCGGCGCAAGGCATCGGAAAGAGGACATCCCGCATCGGCTATGCGGAAAGTACGGACGGAGTGACGATGAGCCAAGCGGACGCACCGGTACTCTTTCCTTCCGAAGACGATTTTAAAGAAATAGAATGGGAAGGTGGTTGCGAAGACCCGCGTGTGGCAATGACGGAAGACGGATTGTACGTCATGCTTTATACAGCCTGGAACCGCAATCTTCCCCGCTTGGCGGTGGCTACTTCCAGAGACTTGAAAAACTGGACGAAACACGGACTCGCTTTTGCGAAAGCATACAACGGGCGTTTTGCCAATATAGCAAGCAAATCGGCTTCTATTGTCACCGGAGTGAAAGACGGCAGACTGGTCATTGAGAAAGTGGCTGGCAAATACTTTATGTATTGGGGGGAGAATGCGGTATGTGCCGCAACTTCCGATAACCTGACCGACTGGGCTCCGGTACTGAACGAAAACAACGAACTAAGGGAGATAGCCAAACCCCGCAGCGGGTATTTCGACAGCCGCCTGACTGAGTGCGGGCCACCGGCTATCAAAACCGTGAACGGTATTGTATTATTATACAATGGCAAGAACGGATACAAGGAAGAAAGGGACCCGGCATACCCCGCAGGCGCTTATTGTGCAGGGCAGTTCCTGTTTGACGCCAACGACCCTTATAAAGTACTCGACCGCTTGGATAAACCTTTCTTTGTGCCCGAAGCCGCTTTCGAGAAGAGCGGTCAGTACAAGGACGGAACAGTGTTTATCGAAGGATTGGCTTACTTTAAAAACAAATTATATCTCTATTATGGCTGTGCCGATTCGCAGGTTGCAGTAGCGATATGTGATGATAATATAGATTCGAAACTTAAAACACATAATTAATTTAATCTATGAAACATGTTTGTAAAATGAACACGGTTGTCTTAAAGTCGTTCAACGACCGGCTGAAGATAGCTACTGTTTCAGCTTTAATGGCAGGGACTTTCCTGTGCGTGCCGTTTACGGTATATGCGGAAAGCCCTTCGGTATCGGGTATCGAACAGACTGTTCGGAATATCACGGTGAAAGGTGTGGTTGTTGATGCCGGCGGAGAACCGGTTATCGGAGCTTCGGTGCAACTGAAAGGTGCTGCCGGTGTGGGGACGATTACCGATGTGGACGGTAAGTTTACCTTGCCGGTTCCCGCTAATGGAGTGTTACAGATTTCCTATATAGGATATAAAACAACAGAAGTGCGGGTGAACGGGCAAGCTGGACTGAAAGTAACTTTGCAGGAAGATACCGAGACGCTGGACGAGGTAGTGGTGGTAGGTTACGGTATTCAGAAAAAGGCTTCCGTGACCGGTTCGGTAGCTGCCATCTCTTCGGATAAGTTGATGGAAGTAAAAGCTCCCAGTGTGACGAATATGCTCGCCGGACGTTTGCCGGGTTTGCGTGCCGTACAGCGTAGCGGAAGCCCCGGTGATGATGGAGCTTCCGTCGATATTCGCGGATATGGAAGCATGCTGGTGATTGTAGACGGTATCGAGCGTGATTATACGCAGCTCGACCCGAATGATATCGAATCCATCTCTATCCTGAAAGATGCCGCCGCAGCTGTTTACGGTTTTAAAGGTTCAAACGGTGTTCTGCTGGTTACTACCAAGAAAGGGACGGAACAGAAGGTAAAGATAGAATATAACGGCTATGTAGGTTTTCAGAAAGTGACCCGCTATCCGGAGATGATGAATGCTTATGAGTACGCTTCTCTTTACAATGAAGCGATTCACAATGCCAACCCGTGGCGCGGAGCTTCCGCTTATTCACAAGAACAACTGGAAGCCTACCGGAACGGTACGGCAGGTACGGACTGGTGGAGTGAGACGATGCGTAGCACCGCTCCCCAGACTTCACACAACTTGAGCCTGACAGGCGGTACGGAGAAAGTGAAATATTACATGTCTATCGGATATATGGACCAGGGCGGTATCATCCGTTCGGGCGACTGGAATTACCAACGTTACAACGTCCGTTCCAACCTGAGCGTGGAAGTGGCTAAGGGACTGAACGTGGAACTGCGTTTGAGCGGACGCTTCGACAACCGCAAAAAGCCTTACAATGGTGACAACCTGTTCCGTTCGGCACAAATGGCCATCCCGACTTATTCCATGTATGCCAATGACAACCCGGATTATTGGGGAGCCGTAGGAGATATGGCGAACCCCGTGCATGTTTCCGATTCGGACGACAGTGGTTATGAAGACCGCCTGCGTCGTGAATTTAACAGCTCGTTGGCTATCACCTGGCAACTTCCCTGGGTGAAAGGACTGATGGCGAAAGCATTGGTTGCCTACGACTATACGAACAAGGAATGGAAAACGTGGCGGAAAGACCTCTCGGAATATACGTATGATTATGCGAATGAAGAGTATATAGAGAAAGTGGTTAACACCGCGCATCTGGAATCGAAGCTGGAAAACTATGACAAACCGACCTATCAGTTCTCTATGAACTACAACAATACGTTTGCTAAAAAGCATAATATCGGTGCCATGCTCGTATGGGAAATGTATAATGACAAGAAGAACTGGGTGACCGGGACACGTGATTTTGCTATCGGGCTGATTCCTGACCTGGACTATGGGGATAAAACGAATCAGGAAGCTTCCGGCAAGACACAGGAAACGGCTCACGCCGGCTTGGTGGGACGTCTGAACTATGATTTCTCTAACCGTTATCTGGTGGAATTCAATTTCCGCTATGACGGAACCTATAAATTCCGTGCAGGTAATCGTTGGGGATTCTTTCCGGGTGTTTCATTGGGATGGCGTGTTTCCGAAGAGGCTTTTTTCAAGAAACTGTTACCCGATATGGATAACCTGAAAATCCGTGCTTCGTACGCCAAAGTGGGCGATGAAGGAGATTTCGACGCGTTCCAGTATCTGGATGGATATACGTCTCACGGAAGCTATATCATGGGCAGCAACGGAGTGACTTCGGGCATGACTACGGTAGGTATGGCAAACCCGTGGCTGACTTGGTATGAATCGAAGATTATGAACATCGGCTTTGAGGCGTCTTACCACAGGGGACTGATTTCTGTGGAGTTCGACTGGTTCCGCAGAAACCGTTCCGGTCTGCCTGCCACCCGTGTAGGCTCATTGCCTACTATCTTCGGTGAATCAATGCCGCAGGAGAACCTGAATTCTGATATTAACACCGGATTCGAGATTGTAGTCGGGCATAAAAACCGGATTGGCAATTTTAATTATAATGTGTCGGCCAACTTCTCTACTACCCGGATTAAGTATGATTATGTGGAGCGGGCGGCTTCCACCAATATGTATGACGATTGGCGTAATAACACCAACGGGCGTTACAAGGATATCCGTTGGGGAAAGAAAGTAATCGGGCAGTTTACTTCTTTCGAGGAAATTTTGAACTCACCGGTTCAGGATAAGGACGGTAACCGTTCGCTGATGCCGGGTGATTTGAAATTCGAAGACTACAATGGTGACGGTATTATTGATGATAACGATACGCAACCACTCGGACACGGTGCCACACCCCGTATGTACTACGGGCTGAATATGTCCGGAGAATACAAAGGATTCGACCTGACTGTCTTCTTCCAGGGAGCTGCCGGACACGATATTTATGTTAGCGGGGATATTCTCGACCCGTTTATCCAGCAAGGTTTAGGTAATGGGCTGGCTATCATGACCGACCGCTGGCACCGGGAAGACCCGACCGACCCTTATAGCAAATGGATTCCGGGATATATGCCTGCCGCACGCGTGGCAGGTGTCGCCGATAACCGTTCCGGTAACTCGTGGTCATTGCACAACGCAAATTACCTGCGCCTGAAAACTCTGGAACTGGGATACACGCTTCCTAAAGTCTTGACAAAAAAGGCGGCTATCGACCGGGTGCGTTTCTATATCAACTGCAACAATCTGCTGACTTTCACCAAGCGTGACGGACTGATGAAGAACGTCGACCCCGAAAGCAATTCCAGCGGAATACGCTATTATCCGCAGATGAAGACGTATAACTTTGGCGTAAATGTAACCTTCTAAAACCAGTAAAGACAATGAATAGGAATTATCTGAAATATATATTGATAGGCGGGGTGTCCATCTTCGTATGGACGGGATGCGATGATTATCTGAACCGTGAGAGTACCAGCGGTGTCAACACACCGGATTTGATTTGGCAAAATCCGAAAGCAATCACAGCCGTATTGGCGGATATGTATGACTCGGGACTGAAACTGGATGAGTTTGACGACTGGTATGGAAGCAAGAAGGCGAACCTGGCGAATCAGACCAGCCTCTCGGATGAGGCTACCGCCAGTTATCAGAAGGAGAGCGCATTCGACAAGTCGAACTCTACTTATTCTTATGGCGACTATGTATTCAACGACGACATGGTGACCCGCTACAAGCAAATCCGCATTGTAAACAACTTCCTGCTGAATATTGAGAAAACTTCCGTATTGAGTGAGGATGAGAAAGAAGAACTCGGAGCAGAAGCCCGTTTTATCCGTGCTATGCAGTACTTCGGACTGGTGAAGCGTTATGGGGGCGTTCCTTTGCAGACTGTTCCGAAAGAATATACCGCAGGAAATACGGAAGCTCTTTACCAGGCTCGTGATACGGAAGCCGCGACCTATGATTTCATTATCAATGAATGTAAGGCTATCTATGAATCATTGCCGGAAGTACGCAGCAGTGATGCCAAATACCGCGCAAATCGTGGAACGGTGCTTGCCTTGTGGTCACGTGCCGCACTGTATGCCGGTACTATCGCCAAGTATTCCAAAACGCTGACTCTCACAGGCGAGGCTGTTTCCAAAGGATATGTGTATATTCCCGAGACAGAAGCGGAACGTTACTTTGACGAATGTTATACTGCTTCATCGAAGATTCTGGATGAAATGGTTCCCCGTGTGTATAGCTTGTATAAATCGACCGGTACGGAAGCGGAAGAGCTGGCGCAGAACTTTTACAATCTCTTTTCCAAAGCAGTGAATGGGGATAACGGAGAATATATTTTCCAGAAACAGTATAATGTGGCTGCCGGTAAAGGACATATGTGGGATAAACTGAATGTTCCTTTCTCTTATCGTGGCGACGGTTGGGGATGCGGCATGTCTCCGGTACTGGAAATGGTAGAGGAATTTGAATATATTGACGGTACGGAAGGGAAGCTGAAGATGAAAGACAGCAGTGGAAAAGCTATCAGCTATGATAGCCCGTATGATATCTTTAAGAATAAAGACCCTCGTTTATTAGGTTCGGTTTACCTGCCCGGTGCTGATTATAAAGGATACGGTGGCGGAAAAATCGAATGGATACGCGGTGTCATCAACGGACAGGATGGGATAGGAACCAAGTATGAAGCTTCCGCCCAACCGGATAAGGAGAACAAGGTCGTAATAGACGGACAGACTTATAATACTTCGGGAAAAGACGGTGGCTCGTTAAGTGTAGGCGACGCCAGCAAGACGGGTTTCTATCAGCGTAAATTCCTGGATGAAAGTCTGACGGACTATACGAACATCGACGCAAAACGTTCTTCTACTCCCTGGGTGGTTTTCCGTCTGGCAGAAATCTATCTGAATCGTGCAGAGGCTTGCATGGAACTGAACCGGCATCTGGACGTGGCTTTGAAGGATATCAATGAGATTCGCGGCAGGGCAGGTATCAAACTATTGACTGCAGGTAACCTGACGCTGGATAAAGTGCGCCATGAACGGAAAGTGGAACTTGCTTTTGAGAAGCATCGTTACTGGGATTTGAAACGTTGGCGCCTGGCTCATCTCGATGTAAGCAAAGGTGGTTTGACCAATTTCCGCGGCACGGCTCTCTGTCCGTATTACAATGTTAAGAGCGGCAAGTACACCTTTGAAACCGGTGTGCCCGAAAAGAGAAAGCGTCTTTTCCTTGAAAAGAACTACTATACGGTGTTCCGTGCCGAGGACTTGAGTACGAATCCGTTGATGGTACAGAATCCGGGTTACGGTAATTGATACATCCAATTTTAAAGAAGAAACGATATGAATAAAATAGTAAACATAGGATTGACTGCATTATTCGCCTGTTTCGTGGCGGCATGCGAAAATGACATCGATAATTATGATGCACCGAACGGTGGCGTGTATGGCACTATCTATGATAAGGAAACGAATGAACCGGTTCCTATGCCTGTGCCGGGAAGTAGCGGTGTGATGATGAGTTTGTACGAGCAGAATACGGGGGCTACCGCCTCTGTTGATTTCCGTGCTCGCCAGGATGGAACGTTCGAGCATACGAAGGTGTTCAATGGCAGCTATCGTATTCAGGCAAAGGATGGTCCTTTTGTCGGGGTATGTGAAGGGTATGTCACCGTGAACGGACAAACGCAGGTTGATTTGTACACAATCCCGTTCTCGCGTATCAGCCTTGATGTGGCTGTATCGGCTGATAATAAGCTGACACTGACCTATGATGCGAAAACATCGAACGAGACATTGCAACTGACGGATGTTTCCGTGATATGGAATTATGCTCCGGGAGTGGATGTGAACAATGCAAACCATGCCACCCTCTCTTCACTGGGGACAAAGGCCAGTGGCACGCACGTCATCGACCTGATGAGTGATACTGAATTTATAGAGAATCATTATAAGATTGTTTCCAACAAGAACAGGGTGTATGTACGTGTTGCGGCTACGGTGACAGCAGAAAGCAAATCGTATGTGAATTACAGCCGGGTAGTGGAAGTAATTGTGAATGATATAAGATAAACGATAAAAAAGAAGGTAACAATGAAACATAAATTCTATTTATTACTGCTACTGTTGGCGGGCGGTTTGTTTGCCGGTTGCAGTTCGGATGATGACGGTGTGACCCCGCCGGACGAAAAGGACGGGGTATTGGTAAAAGTCATGTCTTACAATATATATAGCGGGCAGAAAGCTTATTCCGGGAAAAAGGGAATGGAAGCGATTGCCCAAGTGATTAAAAAGATAAATCCGGACTTGGCAGGTTTGCAGGAGTTTGAGACGAAGACTAACAAGGTGGGGAAAGCGGATATTATCGCCCTGATGAAAGAAGTGACCGGAATGCCTTATGCTTTCTTTGTCAAAACCCGCGATGTGGATGGTGGTGAATATGGAAACCTAATTCTCTCGAAATATCCGATAAGTGATGAAGTGAATTATGATTTGCCGAGAATAGAGACAGTGGAAGATGTCCACCCGCGTTCGATGGGAGTAGTGAAAACAGAAAAAGATGGAAAGGGTTTCTATTTCGGAGTGACGCACCTGTCTCATGTGGGCAACGAAACTAACCGTATCAACCAGACTACAACGATTATCGAAAAGACAAAGGGCTTGGATGAGCCAATGATATTGACTGGTGATTTCAATGCTTTAGCCGACTCCGGCCCGATGAAGATATTGTATGAACGTTTTGAAATCGGTTGCCTGAACGGGAACTATGGACTGACAACGGGAACGCCCGTTCCGGTGAAAGCGATTGATTTCGTATTGTACACTCCGGATGAAGAAATGTCTCCGAAAGCCTATGATGTGTATTATGATGCTTATGTAGAATCAGACCACTTTCCGGTGGTAGCTACGTTCAGTATAAACGATTGACCTAAAAAGACAGAAACATGAAAACATTGATACTTCATTTGAAACGGTTTTCTATCTATTCTCTGATGTTTGCGTCAATCGGCTTTGTCGCATGCGAGGATGAGAACCGGCAGGATATGACGCCTGAAATCGGAGAAGGAGAGGCTACTCCCAAAATCACTATGTACACGCCGACAGCCGGCGGAAAGTCTACAAGCCTGACTTTATACGGTACGCATTTCGGCACGGATTTGGATAATATCCGCGTGACAGTCAACGGGGTGGACGCCGAAGTGACGGGTGCGTTGGGGAATATTATTACTGCCAATGTACAGAGAGGTTCCGGCTCCGGTCCGGTGAAAGTGTATATCGGTCAGGGAGAAGCTGCGCAAGAACTGACATATAAAACGGAGTTTGAGTATTCTCAGTCTCCTATCGTAAGTACTTATATCGGCAGTTATGTTCCTTCCGAAAAAACGGAGAAGAAAGAGGGGACCCTCATGGAAGCGGGTCTTTGGAAACCGGGTTCTATCGCTTTCGACAAGGAAGGTGCTTTGTATATCGTGGAAGATGATGACCGTGATATCCGTATCGCGAAAAACAATCAGGTCGCTACTTTCTTACGCGGAGATGGAACCGGTGGAACTGTATTCAGGATGATGAATATCGCTTTCTCATCGGATGGCAATACTTTATTCTTGTCCAATGATGCCAACGCTTCGGGCAATGCGCATATTGCAACAATGCCATGGAGCAATGATACGCATCAGTATGATGCTGCTAATCTGTCTGCAATATGGTCAGTCACTCCCTCTTTGGAAAATGGAGTTACTAATGTAGGTGTGCATCCTGTCACGGGAGAGGTTTTCTCCGTAGCTCATGGAAATGCCATGATTTACAAATATGACCCGGAGCAGAATACGATGGTGGCAACCGGTGTGCAACTTCCCGACGCAGCAGGTAAAAATGCGTCGAAAGTGAAAATCCGCTGTATTCTTTTTGACAAGGCAGGAACTACCGTGTATATGAGTTCACAGAATAAACATGTGATTTATAAAGGGGATTACGACATGTCGAAAGGCGAGTTTTCTAATCTCCATATTTGGGTAGGGCAGTACGATACAAAAGGTTTTACAGAAGGTCAGGGAAATGAAGCCAAACTGGAAGAGCCTTGCCAGATGGATTTGGATGAAGAGGGAAATATTTATGTAGCAGTCCGTAAAAAACATCGTATAGCGAAAATTACCCCTGACGGCATGTTGACAAATTACACAGGTACAGGTCTTTCCGGTACGACTGACGGCACGTTGGATAAAGCGCAATTCAACCATCCGGAAGGTCTGCAGTTCGGTCCGGACGGAGCGTTGTATATTTCAGATTATTGGAATCATAAGATTCGTAAGATAGAAAAGGATTAATTTTGTATCAGGTAGGAAAGATTGTTTTTCAGGATAACATTCACTTATTAATTGGTTGTATATGAATTTTAGAATATGCATTTCATTGTTTCTATTGTGTTGTTTGTTACAACCTTCAACGGCACAGAAACCCGTGACGAAACCGAAAGAGGTCACAGTAAAAGCCATGACTTACAACACGTATAGCGGTCGTAAACAAGGAATTGATAAGATTGCCGAAGTCATTAAGAAAGAGAACCCGGATATCGTTTCACTTCAGGAAATAGAAAGAAACACGGAGATTAACCCTTGGGATACTCCGAAGAAACTGTCGGAACTGACGGGAATGAAATATTATTATTTTGCCCATGCGCTCGATATTCCGACTGGCGGAGATTACGGAAATGTGATTCTTTCCAAATATCCGGTTTCCGAGGAAAAGAGTTTTAAGTTGAGTGTACTGAAAGAAGGTGATTATGTCCGTTCTTTCGGTTATGTGAAAGTTGTGAAGGAAGGTAAGGAATTCTATTTCGCTACGACACATCTGGACCATAAATACGAAGATGCTGCCCGTCTGAAACAGGTTGATGAAATTCTTGCGTGCGTGGAGCACCTGGATAAACCTGTTATCTTGGGGGGAGATTTGAATTCCCGCCGTGGTTCTGCTACCATGGCTGCTTTTCAAAAGTATTTCACCGTAAATTGTTTGAGTGATGGTGCTCCATGGACAGTACCCGTTCCAAGTCCGGCTTACGCATGTGACTGGTTGATTTATGCGCCAAACGAGGCTTTTACGGTGAAGGCGTATAATGTTTGTTATTGGGCGGATAAGGAATCAGACCATTATCCGGTAGTGGCTACTTATCTTATCAAATAAGATTAATAGCAAGTTTGCTACCAATTAGTCTTCCGTATGCATAAAACTAACTCTTCAATCGAATAAATTTATTCGTCTGACTATAGTTGAACTTTCGTCTGACTACTGTTGACTTTTCGTCTAACTATAGTCAGATGAAAGAATAACTATAGTCAGACGATTAATTTTATATATAAACGAAATTAGTTGTATGCAAGAGACTGGATAGTTTCTCGCATACAACTAATTAAATCTATTCTTTTATATTGCTGTCCGATAAAACTTTTTAAGCGCAGACCAAATTAGGGCTGGCACCTATTGCAGGAGTCAGCCCTTTGTGGTTATTTTGAAGTCGCTAAACTAAAATGAATAACCATGGGTAAAAGTACACATTTTCTCGGACAGCCGTTATATGGTCAGGTAATAAAATTGCTTGATAAGGCAGAAATTCTTGAAATCAGCCGTAAAAACGGCGGAGAACGTTACATTAAGCGCTTTGATGCCTGGACACATTTGATGACAATGCTTTATGCTGTGATAATGCGTCACGACTCACTGCGTGAGATATCCGTGTCCATGCTGTCTGAAGCCCGGAAACTGGCGCACCTTGGTGTCTCGATGATGCCGACACGCAGTACACTTTCCGATGCCAATGCCCGACGTCCGGAAGTTATCGTCAACATATACCGTCAACGCTGGGAAATAGAACTGCTCTTCAAACAAATCAAACAGAACTTCCCCCTACGATATTTCTATGGAGAGAGCAGGAATGCCATCAAAATCCAGATTTGGGTAACGCTTATCGCAAACCTTCTTCTGATGGTTATACAAAGTCGGCTGAGTAGGAACTGGAGTTTTTCGGGGCTTACAACAATGGTGAGACTGACATTGATGTATTATGTTGACTTATACAGCTTACTGAACCAGCCCGAAAGGGACTGACAGATGCTGCTTGAACAGCCTGCCAAAGATCCTCCTATGCCGTCATTGTTCGAATGAGGGGGCTTGGATTTCTGAAAAAGTAGGCTTAACCGCATTATATCAGCAGTGGAGCCATACTTTCATATCTTTACTAAGTTTTATCGGACAGCAATAATAAAATAACGTGAGTTCGACGAAATCAAAACAAAGCAAGCTGTGTATCTAATGTACGTTGCACATTGATACACGTTTTTTTGGGAAACATGCAGTACGCAGCAATAGCCCCCAGAATGTTGACGATGAAATTGTCAAAACTCCTATGCCTGGAATGCTCCACCTGTGCGATGTTTTTCAATTCATCGTTTACCGTCTCTATAATAGCCCGTTTCCGAAGAAGCAGTCTGTCCGACACGCTCATCAAAGCGCCTTTCATATTGCTTTTCAGTTTAGTGATAAGTTGTATGCCATCGACAAACAAGCGTTGGAAAAGATTCTTGCTGATATATCCTTTGTCCGCAACCAGCTTACCATAGATAAAATCGATAAATGCCTTGTATTCCAACGGTTTCCTGTCATCCACATCACCCGGAGTTATCATGAAGTTTAGCAGTTCGCCTTTTTCATTACAAATTAGATGCAGTTTGAAACCGAAGAACCATCCCATGGAACACTTACCCCTTTGGGCTATACCCTTGAATACTTTATGGACATGTATCCTTTGATTCCTGCATACCCTCAGAGGAGTGCTGTCCACGAAACTGATGCCTGTGCATTTTCCCAGCAACACTTTCTTGATGAATAGCGCCAAAGGGACAGCCACTTCTTTTTCAAGTTCCACAAAACGGTTGTATGATACAACCAGCGGGAAGAGATGGCGCATATGCTTACAGACTTTTTCCAGTTATTTAAGTAACTTTGCTTCAATCTGCACTTTTTTCCATTCCAATAGTATAACAACTTAAAGTTTAATGTAAATTCGAGATGAAACAAAAAAGCATATTCTCATTTTCGGGACGCGCTTCACAAGTTTTGTGGCAGTATATACGGCAACTTCTGAGGAAGTATTAATCTGCAAGTCTTCCAACCTCGCTAATTCGCGGCGAATGGCTTCATCATTCTGTAACTGAATAATTTTGCCTACAAATAAGTCTTCGGCATAAAATCTGCACCGATTCCTTTAATTTTGTGCGAATTGGGTTTTCCACCTTCATTACGAAAGTTAGTACTAAACTACTGTTCTCAGGAAAAGTTATAGGTTGAACATTACTCCCAATTATTAAACATTTGTTCTACACAAATAAATTAGCACTAGCTAAATTTGCACTGTTATTAACTACATAATATTATGAAAAAGATAATCTATCTAGTTCCTACGTTGTCTTTAGTAGGTTGTATCTCACAGCACGTAGAAGAAAAGCCGAATGTGATTGTGATTCTTGCCGATGATTTGGGCTTTGGCGATGTCAGCGCTTATGGCTCTACTACGATTCATACTCCGAATATCGACAGTCTGGCTCATGGCGGAGTTTGTTTCACGAACGGATATGCCACTTCGGCAACTTCCACTCCCAGCCGTTATGCTTTGATGACCGGAATGTATCCGTGGAAAAATAAGGATGCAAAAATCCTGCCGGGAGATGCCCCTCTTATCATTAATGAAAATCAGTTTACCTTGCCGAAGATGATGCAGCAGTGCGGGTATGTGACCGGAGCTATCGGAAAGTGGCATTTGGGGATGGGAGACGGCAATGTCAACTGGAACGAAACCGTCAAACCGGGTGCCAAAGAAATTGGTTTCGACTACTCTTGCCTGATTGCAGCAACCAACGACCGTGTCCCGACGGTTTACGTGGAAAACGGCGATGTAGTAGGACTCGATCCGGCCGATCCCATCGAAGTGAGTTACGAGCATAATTTTGA
>NZ_JAJKHN010000097.1:0-23453 GCF_020982715.1 Bacteroides sp. 1_1_30 | reverse complement strand
GGAGATGTGTATAAGAGACAGAATGAAAATAAAAAGTATTCTTGTTATGAAGTTTTATTATACTAACTACTGTTTGGATTAAACTCAAAGCAATGTTTCTATCAAAAACAACTGACAGGATTATAAACTATGCCATCATCAATAACCATACCCTGAATTCCTATTAATATGGACATCTTGGCAGAGCAATCTCTAGAAAAGATAATCTGTATAGAAATGGAATATATTGAAGGAACAAAACAAACTTCTGAACATATACTTTCTTTAGAGATTACTCTAATGGGCAATTTCCGGATACAAGGCTGATGTGTTATATTTTTCTATCATAGATACTTATGTTCAATTTATTAAAATTGTGATATATATAATTGATAATTAATGCATAAGTAGCTTTTATATTTCATATTAAATCCTTATCTTTACAAACAATCAAGAGATATAAATTAACTAAAACAATGGTGATATTTAGTATTTGTAAATAAATCAGTGATCCTCGTATTAATAGAAAAAGTGTACATTCTGCCGATACTACCATTTATATTTCAATGGCTGCCGTAATACATGGTGCAGAATCCTGATATAAAGTAGAAGATTTCGGCAATGCCAAGATTGACTTTTTTCCGCGCACGGTTGCTCGGATTTGGAATCTATCCTCAGTCACGATACCTTTAATCGTCTTTTCAGTGCTCTGAATCCTGAGTATTTCGAACGTATTTTTTCGGCATTATATGTTGGAAATCTGTGAGAAATATGAGGGTGTTGTAGCTATTGACGGCAAAACCATTCGTGGTGCCAGTAAATGTAGCCCCACTGGTAATCCAAATTTTAAACTTCATATGGCTAGTGCTTGGGCTACAGCTAATGGCATCAGTCTTAGAGAACTGAAAGTAAATGAAAAACATAACGAGATCGTGGCTATCCCGTTGTTGTTAGAAGTCTTGGATTTAGTCAAGTGCATTGTAACCATTGATGCGATGCGGTATCAAGCGGATATTGCTAAAAGATAATAGAGAGTGAAGCAGATTGTGTCTTAGCTCTGAAAGAAAACCATAAGAATCTTTATAATACCGTCAAAAGGTGATTTGATGATTTGGATAATAAAAATATTGATGTCAACAAAGCACATTATGCCACCAAGTACGGCAAATATATAACAGAGGAAGAGTCTCATGCCAGACGCGAATGCCGTGAATGCTTTGTGTACAGTTGCCAGGCGTTAACCAGAATATTCAAAGAATAGAAGGGATTGAAGGCGGTTGTGAGGATATCTTCACAAAGAACAATTTAAACAATAGGCGAAACCTCTGTAAGCCATAGGGTTTATATCACCTCTTTAGGAATGAAACCTCAAAAAATGACAGAGTCTATACGGGTATATCGGTCTTTAAAAACAATTTATGTCTATAATTGGATATCTCTTTTAATGAAGAAGCAGGTGGAAAAACTGGGAATGCGGCACAAAACGTTTCACTTATGAATAAAATAGCACTGATGATTATTAAGAAAAATGAAAGAAAAGGAAGCGTAAAAGCGAAAGGGAAGGCAGCAGGATGGAACAATAAACTACTTTGTGAACTTTTATCCATGAAATATTTTTAATGCGTCAATCCTGTTACCGAATACGAAACTATCATAGATGCATGTTTTCATAATCTCTGTTCAAACCGGATTTGGTAGATTCAGTTATTTTTGTTACTTTTGCAAAAATAGCAGGCAATAATCTACTGTTTTTTTCGAATAAATTCTATGTTTTTTGCTCGTTGGATAATTTTTATCCTCTCTTAAAAAAACTACACAGAACCTGCTTTAGGAAAATCATTTTATAAACCATAGTGGGGTATTGGACAAATATCCCTGTTAAAACGTGACTTTATGCGATATAAAGAAAGTTTGCTATTGCCATTCTTTGGGGCAATAATAGCCGTTTCACCTTTGGCGGCGCAGGAAAAAACGAAGTTAAAGATAGGAGGCACACTCCGTTTCAACTACAATTACTCGGACTGGAAACCCGAAAACCGGAAACGTGGCGGAGAGTTCGATTTCGACGTGTTCCGCTTGAACGTGAACGCTTCTTACAAGAAATTTGATTTAGCGGCGGATTACCGCTTCTATCCCGCCTCTTCGGGAGGCGGGATGCTCAGGGAGGGCTGGATAGGTTATAGCTTCAACAAATCACACCGGTTACAAATGGGGTTGACAACAGTACCTTTCGGCATCCTGCCTTATACAGGCAATAATTATTTTTTCAATCTGAACTATTATGCCGGTCTCGAGGACGATGCGGACATGGGGATAAAATACCTTTTCCGCAAGAACCGGTGGGAGTTGTCGCTCGCCTATTTTCAGAATGCTGACCTTTCCGGAACTGGTGGAGACACAGAACTATCCGCTAGCCGTTATGCCTATGACATCGCTGGACGTGATAAGGAGGCGCATCAGGGCAATGTCCGGGTGGTATATCATTTCGGAAACTTGTGGAGACAGCAGCTCGGAGGTTCGGTACTGGTGGGTGGGCTATATAATATGGACACACGGAAGACGGGATTCCGTTCCGCTTTCGCCCTGCACTACGTCGTCGACTATCAACGGTGGAACCTTAAAATACAGTACACAAGCTATAATCTCAAACCCGTGCAGGCTCCCGGAGAGGACAGACGTATGGTGACCATGGCGGCTTACGGTTCGTCTTACCGGATCGTCTCCAGAGCAGACATCTATATAGTGTCATTGTCCTGCCGGATTCCCGTAAACAAGTTGTTTCTGGACAGTATCTGCCTGTACAATGATTTTAGCTTGCTGGACAAACGCACTGCTGGGTTTAATGACAGCCTGGAGAACGTGACGGGGTGTTCGCTGACGATGGGAAAGGTATTCTCCTACATTGACTATGCAGTGGGAAGGAATCACGCATGGCTGGGGGATGTATGGGATGAAGCTTTTGCCCGGGGAACGGAAGACAATTGGAATGTCAAATTCAATATAAATATAGGATATTATTTTTAAAGAATTATGGATAAGAACAAAATTGAGATCAGGAATTTGTATTTGATTTTCGGCTCTGAAAGAAGCAAGGCTTTCAGAATGCTGAAAAAAGGAAAGAGTAAAAATGAGATATTGAAGGAGACTGGGTGCACGATTGCCGTGAACAATGCCAGCCTCTCTGTCCGGGAGGGTGAGATATTTGTGATCATGGGACTCTCGGGAAGCGGAAAATCAAGTCTGCTCAGATGCATCAACCGGTTGAACAGGCCTACCTCCGGCGAGATTCTGATCAACGGTGAGGACATCGCCGGAATACCGGTGGAGCGGTTGCGTTCCCTGCGCCGGAAGGAATTGGCGATGGTATTCCAGCATTTCGGACTGCTGCCCCATTATACTGTATTGCAAAATATCGCTTTCGGACTTGAGTTACAAGGGGTTGAGAAGAGGGAACGTGAACTAAAGGCCGCAGAAAGCATGCGTTTGGTCGGGCTAGACGGATATGCCGACCTGATGGTCAGCGAGCTGTCTGGAGGCATGCAACAACGGGTGGGACTGGCACGTGCTCTGGCCAATGATCCGGAAGTCCTGCTGATGGACGAGGCCTTCTCAGCGCTGGACCCGCTGATACGGGTACAGATGCAGGACGAGCTGCTGGCCTTGCAGTCAAAGATGAAAAAGACCATCGTATTTATCACACACGACTTGGAGGAGGCTGTCAAGTTGGGTGACCGTATCGCCATCATGCGTGATGGGGAGATACAGCAAACCGGCACTTCCGAGGAGATTCTGACCACCCCCGCCAATGAGTATGTGAGGTGTTTTGTGGAGAATGTGGACCGCAGCAGGATTGTCACTGCCGCCTCCATTATGGTGGACAAGCCTATGGTGGCAAGGTTGGGAAAAGAAGGGCCGGAGGTTCTGACCCGGAAGATGAGAGAACGGAAGACAACCGTGTTGCCCGTAGTAGACCCGGATGGTATACTGGTAGGCGAGGTCCGCTTGGAAGATCTTCTCAGGTTGCGTAAGGAGCATATCCTGAATATAGCCCCAGTGATAAGGAAAGAGGTACATTCCGTATTAAGTGATACTGTGGTGGAGGACATACTTCCCTTGATGACGAAGACCAACTCGCCCATCTGGGTAGTTAATGAACGACGTGAGTTTGAAGGGATGGTACCGCTCTCGTCACTCATTATTGAGGTGACGGGAAAAGACAAGAAAGAAATCAATGAAATCATTCAAAACGCAATAGAATTATGATAAAGATAGGAGAATATATAGAAATGGCCGTGGAATGGTTGACCGAGCACGGCGCATCATTTTTTGACCTGCTGAGCCTGGGGGTGGAAGGCGTTATTGACGGGATACTGTGCGTCCTGCTCGGGATACCTTTTTACATAACCATCGCAATACTCACTTTCCTGGCGTTATACAAGAGTGGCAGGGGGATAGGGATCTTCACCCTCCTAGGGCTGTCGCTCGTCTACGGGATGGGATTCTGGGAGGAGACCATGCAGACCCTGGCTCTGGTACTTTCCTCCACCGGTATGGCACTGCTGCTGGGAATCCCTCTGGGGATCTGGATGGCGGGCAGCGGACGCTGCAACAAAGTCCTGCAGCCGGTACTTGATTGTATGCAGACTATGCCGGCCTTTGTCTATCTGATACCGGCAGTGCTCTTTTTCGGGTTGGGAACGGTGCCGGGAGCCTTTGCCACGATCATTTTCGCCATGCCTCCGGTAGCAAGGCTCACCGCATTGGGTATCCGCCAGGTGCCGAAAAATGTGGTGGAGGCCGCCCGGTCTTTTGGAGCCACTTCTTGGCAGCTGCTCTACAAGGTACAATTACCGCTGGCGTTGCCGACTATTCTTGCCGGTGTCAACCAGACCATCATGATGTCTCTCTCTATGGTAGTGGTAGCTGCTATGATATCAGCTGGAGGTTTGGGGGAAATAGTATTGAAAGGTATCACGCAGATGAAGATTGGCATGGGATTCGAAGGAGGGATTGCCGTTGTAATATTGGCTATCGTGCTTGACCGGATCACACAGGGAATAGCACGAAAAAAATAGAAGGAGTAGAACATATAATGAAAGACAAAATGATTATGAGAAACAAAACGAAATTTTTCACAGTCTTGTTGGCTGTCACGATATTCTTCTCATGCGGTAACATTTCTAACAAGAAAATCCGTATAGCCTATGCGAACTGGGCCGAAGGGATAGCGGTCACCTATCTGGCCAAGGAGATTCTCTCGGAGCAAGGATACAGAATAGAACTTTTGAATGCGGACATAGCTCCCATATTCACCTCGTTGGCAAGAGGCAAGACAGACGTGTTCATGGACAGCTGGCTGCCGGTGACCCATGCCGATTATTTCCGAAAATACGAAGGCAGGTTGGAAATTCTTGGGCAGATATACGACAGCGCCCGTATCGGGCTTGTGGTGCCCGAATATGTCCCAATCCATACGATAGAGGAACTGGGCGGTCATACCGGACGGTTTTCCGGAGAGATTGTGGGAATTGATGCGGGTACCGGTATCATGAAATGCACGGAGAAAGCCATCCCTGAATACGGTCTGGACTACAGGCTCATGATCTCCAGCGGTCCCGCCATGACGGCATTACTGAAGAAGGCTATAGACAAGAAGGAATGGATCGTTGTAACCGGATGGACTCCGCACTGGATGTTTGACCGCTTCTGTCTGAGGGTGCTGGAAGATTCGAAAAACGTTTATGGGGAGGCCGAGCAAATCCATTCCATTGCCAGGAAAGGATTCAGTAAGGAGCATCCGTTCGTTGCCGCCCTTTTGGGAAACATCCATCTGTCCGATACCGAGATCAGCTCCTTGATGCGGGCCATAGAGGAAACCCGTGAGACTGAGACAAGAGCTGTACGACAGTGGATGGATAAGCATAGGGATTTGATAGACAGCTGGATTCCGGACAAGGAGAAATACAGCCGGTGAACATCACGCTGAAATGGATGCTCCTTAAGTCCCCTTCTCTGGAAGGCTGGATGACAATTGCCCTCTGCATCCACGGCAGTATTTAAAAAAAGATATTTTTGCTTATTAATGCCTTGTGTAAATAAAAATACCATTTTTCATAATTATCTGTCTGATATATATAACAAAAAAAACGTTGCATACTTTTAACTTTGCATCATCAAAGTTAATATCATAAAACTTGTATTTTTTAATACAAAAACAATCGGTAAAAATATGAAAAAAGCATGTTTTTTTTTCTTCTTGCTGTTCAGCCTGCAGGCTTTCTCACAAAAGGTTGCGCTAAAGAACAATCTCGCCTATGACGCCCTGCTGACGCCCAATCTTTCCACAGAGTTTTCCTTAGGAAAGAAATGGACTCTGGACACCCAAGTGGGTATGAATTTTTTCTTTTATGAGAATGATGCCACAGCAAGTGGTTACAGAACCAGAAAATGGAGTCACTGGCTTGTGCAGCCAGAAATAAGATATTGGACCTGTGAAACATTCAACGGCTGGTTCTTTGGTCTTCATGTCCACGGAGGGCAGATGAATGTAGGGGGCATAAATATTCCTTTTATCATTCAGAACCACTCCAAGGAAATGAAAAAACACCGTTACGAGGGCTATTTCTACGGTGGTGGTGTCAGTGCGGGCTATCACTGGATACTGTCCAGCAGGTTCAGTGTGGAGGCATCCCTGGGACTGGGCTATGCACGTATTAAATACGACAGGTTCAGATGCACCTCTTGCGGGAAAAAGACGGGTACGGGAAAAGCTGATTACCTGGGACCTACAAAGCTTGCCGTTTCGATTGTCTATATGATCAAATGAATGACACGTTGCGTATATAAACATAAAAAACATAATCAATGAGACCAATACAATATTATATAGGAATACTCTTAGTTCTGGAATATGCATATTGTTTGCCATTGGCAGGACAAGTAAAAGATAAGGTTGCCAGAGAGGGGGGGGGCCGTCTGGAATATACAGAAGTGAAAACAGAACGCAGTACAGACGGGAAAATGCTTACCGTCTCTTTCAAGATAGCAGATTCCCTAAACCGGCTGGGAGCACAGGAGATGCTCTATATCTATCCCTCTTTGGTTTCCTCTGACGGCAATGCCAAGGTTGATTTCCCTCTCCTATGTATATCTGGAAAGAAAAGATACAGGGCTGTTGTCCGTAAGAAAACTCTGGGCAACAATCCGTATACATTGGTTCCTGTGAAGGATATCCGTAGAACTGGAGATTTAAAGGGAGGCGTAATTCCTGTCCGGGAAACGCTGCCTTTTGAACGTTGGATGGCTTCCGGCCATCTCTCTTTTCGTGAAGAGGTGTATGGATGTGCCGAGTGCGGTAAAGGTGTGAGCCAGTTGAATATACCGGTAACCGGGATAGACCTTTTTGGTCCGGAAGACTATAAATACATTTTTTATACTCCGGAAAAGGTGGAGATAAAATGTTATGAAGAAGAATTTGACTGTAAGGTCACTTTCAAATCCGCACAGCATGAACTTCTTCTTGGATTTGGTAAAAATCAGGAAGAGCTAGCCCGTCTGGATGATTTTGTATCCAAAGGGCTTCGGATCAAAGGGGCTAGGCTGCGTGAAGTACATATCATGGGATACGCTTCTCCGGAAGGTGAGTTTAGTTATAATAAACATTTGGCGGAACGTCGTACTCATACGCTTTCTTATTATGTACTGAGTAAGTACCCGCAGCTCAAAAAAGCCTCCATATACGAAATAGAAGGGGTGGGTGAAGACTGGAAAGGCTTGGAAAATATTATAAATGTATCTTCTTTGGCATATAAGGATGAAATTTTATCCGCTATTAAGAGGCATCATACGGATGTGGCCCGTGAAGCGGCTATACGCTCTTTAGATGGGGGAAAGGTCTATGCGGAGTTGCTTTCCACAGTTTATCCCACTTTGCGTCGTACCGTTTTTCGTATGAAATTTGATGTCCGTCCCTATACGGATGACGAATTGGAGGAAATATTTATTACCGTTCCCGGATGCCTGAGCCAGTATGAGATGTGCAGGCTGGCGCAACAGTATGCCGAACAGGGAAAAAATCCGGTAAACATATACAAAAAGGCTTATGAACAGTTTGCACCTGATCCGCTGGCGGCACTCAACTATGCCAATGCGCTTTTAAAGTATGAAAAGGATGCAGACAAGGCTCTGATGATATTGGACACAGTAAAGAGTGACAGCCGTTCTGTTTACCCTATGGCAATTGCCCACAATATGAAAGGGGACTGGCGGAAAGCGGAGGAATTACTGAAAAAAGACATGGAGTCTCGGGAATGAAAACTTCTGGACTTTCCATGACAGGATCAACGGATAAATGAAAAGCATTTAATGTATTAATAATAAATTATTTATTTACTAAACAATTTAAGTTATGAAAGTAAACCATTTATTTTTAACGGGAGTTGCAGCCCTAAGTCTGGGTATGACAGCTTGTAACAATGAAGATGTTCCTCAGGTAAACAATCCGGGCGAGGGAACAACATTTGCAGGAATGTACATTTCCGCCATGAAAGATGTCTCAACCAGAGCGGTGAATGACAATCAGGAAGATTACGGAGGAAGAACGGAAGAGAGTAAGCTTACGGAATTACAGCTTCTCTCAAATATCCAGCCTCAAACATGGACGTTAGGAACGGCAGCTGATGAAACAGGCAAGTTTTGGGAAACGCAAACAGCCGGTACATTCAAGGTTGCTCCATGGAAGACGAATCCTGGTCCTCAATCCATGGCGTTGCTGTTTAACAAGGGCTCCCTTTCTGCCGATATAGCAACAGCTGCGGACAAGACGCATGGCAGTACAGCTACCGCAATAAACGATATTATTGCTCTTGCTACAGACAACAAGTTTGTTATGACCTCGAAAGCCGAGCAGAAAACCATTGCTTCCGGCATTTCCGAGGAGACTGCCAAAACGGGTACAAGTGAGGCACAAAATGTATTCTCCTTTGATGTGGAGCGTGTCGTGGCACAAGGCATGGTCGTAAAAGGGGATAATTTGAATGAAGAAACAGCTGATGGAAAAGGAAAGGTTGATCTTGCCGACATCAAGTATACTGCCATTAACGGTGCCGCAAAGACATATCTTTTCCGCAACCATGCGGGGAAGCGTACAATTGGAGAAGCCGACGGCCTTTACGAGGGCTTTGCATCAGCTATTGATGGATATACCGACTTTGAGGCGGCCAAAGACCCGGATGGCTCAGCCAAGGAAAACTTGATACGTCTGGGGAATATCCTACCGGAGAACCAGACGGCGGACAAACTTGGCATGTATGCAGCCAAAAATGCTGCAGCAAGCGTCTCTGAAGCTAAAACAGGAGCAGGCATTTATTTTCTGGAAAATTCCGTAAAAAAGGATGCATTCACAACTGAAAACAAGAATTTCGGTTACTACCGTCTGCCCTATGCCAAGGTTTATACCACTTATATTCCGAATGAAGTATGGAAACTTGAAGACGGAAAATTGGTTAAAGAGACTAATTTTCAAAAAGGGACAACATTTTTCCGGGGGGAAAAAGACGGCCTTATCTATGCCAGCAAGGAAGCCGCAAAGAAAAGTCAGTTGAATCCGGATCAGGGAGCCTATACCTATACGGACGGAAAATGTGCATACCGTGCGTTGTGGAACCGTCAGACTGTCACAGCTGATGGGAAGTCGGTTGTGAACGCTGATACACGCCGTAACAATACCTATCTGTTGACAATCAAGGCTTTCCAGGGATTGGGTATGCCATGGGATCCTTCTGACCCTAAAGACCCGTACCTGCCGAAACCAACAGACCCTACTGAACCTACAGACCCTGAAAATCCGGATATCGAAAAAGAAGATACCTATATGCGTGTCGAGGCCAAAGTACTTCAGTGGAACCTGGTTTCACGTGACGTCATTCTCGAGTAATATCTGGGTGGAAACAGATTCAACAAGCAATTTCTGACATAACATGGAGAAAGAAGGGGGGACCATTCCCTCTCCTTTCTCCAAAAAACAAGCAGTCTGCTCTCCAGACTGTCAAGTAAATCCAATATAAATTATATCAAATGAAAATCAGAAGCGTACATTCTGTCGCATTTATTGTGTTACTCGCCTGCTGTCTTATAGGATGTAACTCAGCCGTATTTGATGACTTGGGCCGTTGTCCGCAAGGTGTCAATCTCCAATTTTACAGCCAGACCCCTTGCGAACGATTTCCCGACTATCCGTCAGATATCAGAGAAGTCCGGGTATTTGCCTTTGATGACAAAGACGTGCTGGTGGGTGAGTTCTCCGACAGAAATATGGTCCTTTCGGCGGATTATTCCCTGCCTGCCACATTGCGGCATACGGGGAAGCTCACGTTTGTCGCATGGGGCGGCAGCGACCTGGCTGCCTATGATTTTTCCGGTTTTAAGAAAGGCGTCACCACCAAGCGGGAAATGCGGGTCGCACTACGGTTGAAGGAGAATCGGATTTCCTCAGCCCCCGGCCCACTGTATGTCGGGGTCTCCTCCGTATCACTGGAGAACCGAGAGGATATGGGAAGCGTGTATGAACGGGTGGCTTTCAACATGCGGGAATTGACATACCGAATACACTTCACCATCATATCCACCTCTGACCCCTTCCCCGTGGGTGAGGATTTCATCATCAGGATAGAAGATGACAACGGTGTGTATGACTTCAACGGACAGATTGCCATTGGCGAACGTTTTGAGTATACAACCGAAGCCGTATGTGACGCTGAAGGGGCGCTAAAGGCGGATTTTACACTGATGAAGCTGGAGGAAGGCAGGAACGCACTTGTCTCCCTGATTGACAAGACAACCGGGGTGACTCTTTATACCGCCGATCTGGTGGATGACATCATCATGTTCCGGGGAGATGCTGGCGAACCGCCGTATAGCCTGGAATGTGACCATGATTTTCCCATAACCTTGAAACTCAAGTACGAGAAGGAAACATGGACGCTGGTACAGGCGACTGTTCTGGACTGGAACGTCATTTCCCGTCCTATAGAGTTGGAAAACTGATATCATATCAGGACAGACTTAAGATTGATGATTCCCTGACCTAAGAAAGAGGTTGTGATTATTTATAAAAAAAAAGACAATGAAATATGGAACTGTGACAAGGCTGTTGGCGGCGGCCTATGTGGTGATTGTACAATTGACCGGATGCTCGCCTGATACAGAGGAACTGGAAAAGTTTCCCCAGGCTATTCCCATCCGGATTGTGGCGGAAATGAACAAGGGGGGCGGTACTTCCCGGGCGGCGGGGGGCTCTTCACGTTCATCCGGGGAATGGAAGGAGAGCTATATCGGTGCGGAGGAATATGAGAAAACCGTCAAGCATGTCCTGCTCTTCGCTTACAAGAACGTCGGGAACTCTCCGGAAAAAGTCTTTTTCTATTACCCCCAAGGAATGGCTAACCCGCTGGCAGATGTAACCGGCATTGACCGTTTTGAAATGAGAGAAATGGCTAGAGTGGATGCAAATGAGTCCGATATAGCCCTGGACTTGGAATTGATGGGAGGAGATTATAATTTTATTTTATTAGTTAATTGTGAATCCGGATTGGAAAAGATCAGGAATGGGCATACAATTCCTGATCCGAAGCAATTAATGGAAAAGACCGGAATTTTCACATCTGACGATCTGAAAGGAGAAAACCGGAAATATCTCCCTATGACGGGTCAGTGCAACTTCCATGTTCCAGATAATATGCTCGGTAATAATAGGATTACCCTTTCTCCCTGTATACTTCTGGAACGCATTCATGCCCGTATTGAGTTCATACTTACAACAGTTGATGACGGGAACAACTACCTGTCCCCCTTGTTGCCGCTTTCCAAAGTGACAAAACTCACTCTGAACAATGAAGCCAGCGGTTATTCCGTACTGCCTTCTTCCGGGGAATACACTGCCACAGGAAGTGGTAACCCGAATATCAGGGGAGCGGATTATGTTGGAGAGCCTCTGTTATTACCGGAAAGAGCCAGTTTTCATGAGGGTGCCAATGAGGGAACCGGAGAATCCGCCTTTGTGGCCAAATGTAAAGAAAGGCTGCTCCCATATACGGGTAAGACACCCAACTACATCTATGTGGCCCCGGGAGTCTACGGGACAGAAAAAAAAAGGGCGTTGACTTTGGTCTTATCTGTCGATTACCGGACAGGAGACCCTGATGAGACGTATAAGATCGAGCTTTACAACCCGGATCTTTCCGAGAATGACAAAGCTTATTACAATATCCGGCGTAATACCATTTATCGTGTCTTCTCGACGCTGAAAGGAACCAAGAATATGGAATATGACATTGTCGTGGACGAATGGGAGGATACGGAGGTGGTTATTCCTTGGTAACGGTGCATGCCGTCCATTCCATCACAAAGAAAAAACAGTTTAAAGAACAAATATATGAGAATCAAACATTACACTTTGATATTCGCTTTTCTGGCGATATCTATGGGAATTCCTCTCATGCAAGGATGCAGCGCCCCCTTTGACGAATATGGAAACGGAAGTACAGAAGCGCCAGTTAAGGACGGCTGGACGTCTGTCAGCATGTCTGTCGAAGGACTTGGTCTCCGGAATCCCCTGACGCGGTCCCTTACACCGGAGGGGGAGAACTCCACGGCAGCGGAGAGGATCAGGTTACTTGTGTTTGACAAGGACGACAAGTTTTCATATGAGGCCAAAGTGACCTCCTATACCCCTTCCGGTGTCCCGGCTGACAAGAAAGGCAAGGGGACCATGACCTTGCTGGCAAAGAATACCCCTTCAGGCGATACCAGCACTTTCGTGATGCTGGCCAATATTGCCGCGTCAGACGAGACCGGAGTGGACAAGTTGACCGGAAAAACACGGGAGGAGGTTATGGAACTTTTCACATTTTCCATGCCCGAGAAAGGGGAATGGAAGGACGGGGAGCTCCCGATGTGGGGAGTTTCGGATCCGGTCAGGGTGGATCACAGTTCCGGTGCCGTTCCTAAACTTGGTATTATTTATCTGGTCCGCGCTGTGGCACGTGTGGACGTGGGGCTTAACCTGAGCAGTACATCAGAAGGAGCTTCCACATTCGACGAGAAAGCCGGGGGGATTGAAGGGATAACACTGACCAAGGTGTTTTTTTATAATACCAATGCGGAAGGGCGGGTCTCCCCGTTCGAGAACGAGACTTATTGGGATAAGGCCAACAGAAAGGCCAAACAGCCTTCTATTCCAGATCCGGCTCCGGCTGTGACAGGAAAGATTGATAGAACATCTTCCATAGTGGATGAGAAAATCTTGTTACGTGAGGTATATGTTCCGGAGGCGGTCAATGCGCCGACGGCTGCCACGCAAGGAGCCAACGGAGAAACTCTTCCTGAGAATAATACGGAAAATTACTTGAAACGTCCTTATATCGTTGTCGGACTGACCGGCGCGGACAAGAGTCGTCCCGACAAGGAGACATTCTTCCGGATAGACTACCTGAAACGTACGGGAGCCGAGGCCGACGCGACATACGAGTATCTACCCTTACTGCGGAACCACCGTTACTTGGTGAATATCACGGAGGTGGGTGGTCCGGGATTCGACACGGAAGAGGACGCTAGGAAAGGGCCGGCCGCCAATATCATGTACAATGTCGTGGTATGGAGTGAGTCGACAATGTCCAACGTGCAGTATGACGGGCAATATATGCTGGGGGTCAGCGATGACCATTTCACTTTTTATAGGGAGGGAGGTAGCCTGATGGCGAAAGTGCAGACTTCCTGGCCAGAAGGGTTCACGGTAGAGGGGCTGCCCGCGTGGATCAGCTATTCTATAAAACCCTCGGAGCCAGGCAAGGCCGCGCTGACCGACGAGAAAATCGTGACCTTTACGGTCACGGAGCAGGTGGACACGGACCGCTCGTGGCCGGAAAAGCCGGAAGATGCCCAGAACGCGCTGAAAGCCGCTTACGTGAAGGCGGGCCGTATGAAATGGTTCCTTGGCTTCGAGCAGTCCAAGGATATCAATGTCACCCTACGGATCTTCGCGGACGAGGCGTGCAGCCAGCCGCTGGAGTTTATCGAGGTCAACCAGTACGGCGAGAGCTACGGACAATCAGGTAAGATGGTAACGAAAGACGGGCGGACGCTTACGGCGGAAGAGGCAGGTGCCAAGGGCACTTTCTATGTGAAGACAGAGCCGCATGATCTGGAACCCGTTTTCCATGCCGAAGCCGCCAATCCGTTTAAGATAGAGAAAGCGGATCAACTCGCGGGAGGGGTATGGAGATACATGGTAACGGCTCCCGACATCACGGAGAATCTGGAGTATTTCGATAATTTCAATACCACTTATACCTTCACCGTCACACATGCGGGAACCAGTAGAAGCGCGTCGGCAAAACTCAGCCTCTTACAGAAAGAATATAATGCCATCCCCTTCTTCGACAAATGGCTGCATCAGTCATTGCTGGTGTCCAGCAACAGTATCTATCTGATGGACGGCAGGCAGAAGCAATATTATGTCAAGGCCAACAGCGAATACAAGGTCGAGTTGGTTTCCGCTTTGTCCGATAACGGGGCGGGTAACGTGATAGAGACGTTCATCCCTTTCCATGAGGCAGATCCCTCCCTTTCGGGAAAACCGGTTGCTTTCACGGCTGTTGACGATATCAAAACCCCACGTCTTTACTCCGGTAAGGCGAGGTTCAAGATTTATTCCCCTGAAGGCTTTTTCCCGGAGAGAGAGTTCGTGGTGGAGTTGGTTTCAGGGATTGTACAGCCTGAGTCGAATACGTATATGGTTAAAGCCGGGTCGAAGCAAGGCATCTTTATCCCCGTCTCCCGGGTGAATACCGCCTATGATTATTACAAGAAGCTTCTGGATCATGACGCCTCTATGAGTGGCAATCAAGGGCTTCCGGGAAACAAGGAGGATTTTATGCTGAACAAGCTGGATACTGATGATGACTGGACAGTCAATATCCTATGGACGGATATTAAAGCGACGGGGGGGCGGAATGATATAGAAAGAGCGGGGCTCAGCAAGTTGTCCGAGCAGGGAGGTTCCGGACCGAATTCATATATCTATGTCAAGCCCGGACAGAAGCCGGGGAATGTACTGATAGAGATTAAATCAGGAAAGATCAAAGGGAACCCGACCCTCTGGTCTTGGCACATCTGGATAGTGGACAAGTATCCGACGGTATTGAATGTCGGTAAATATGGAGGAGACGGAGCGGCAACGGTTCAATTGATGTCGCACCTGTTGGGGGCCTACGAGGCGGTTAATTCACAGTATAGTGCAAGTGCGTATAAGGAATTCGGCATGCAATACCAATGGGGCAGGAAAGACCCGTTCCCGGCACATGACGTGCGGGCAAATACGAACTTTTATGACGGCAATGGCAAGCCATTCGATTTCCTTTGGGAGCAGAAAGGGGATAGGGCGAATAATGGTCTTGATAATGCTCAGGAGGCAAGGGGGGCCGCTATGACAATGAAACAAAGTATCGAAAGGCCGAACTCGATCGTCTCCCATCAAAGTTTTTGGCTGTATGAATGTTTCCCGCATAGGCTGGTTAATAATTTCAAGAATCGTTGGGTGTTCCTGTATCCGTGGAACCGACCCTCCAGAACGGGAAAACCCGAGGATGTGGGCGGAAAAACCGTTTTTGACCCGTCTCCCTACGGATTCCGGATCATGTCACAAAACGAGGCTGTAACATTGAGATTCGCATATTATAATGAAAGTAAATCCGGTCTGAAAACACCTCTGCCCGGAAGTATTTATGACGGCTCCTTTTTAAACGGAAACACAGGAGGGAATGAAGCTATTTTTGCCGTGGCACAGGCCAGGAATGATGCTCATGCGGGCCGTTATCTGCTCAATTCCACTGGAGGTCGTCCTGGTTGGGCGCCTGCCTCCAATACAAACGCAACCTACAGGCGTTGTATGACCTATTCCATACGTCCGGTCGTTGATCCGGAAGCGAAGAATTATAATAAGTATTTACCTAAATAAGTTTTATTCCCGTGTAAGTAAAACTTACACGGGAATAAAAAAGATAAAAAAAATGTCATATACTTTTGCTTCTAGCATTCCTATCCCTTTTGTATGAGCCACATATTTATGAAATAAAAGGTGCAAGAATTTTGTTGCGTATCACTTATACATATCTGAGGCACTCAAAAATATATTTTATAAATTACTGTTTTAGTGATTAGAATGCAATCTGATTGCAGCTAATAGTAGCAATTTATAATATCATTACTATCAAAACAAAGTTTTTTGATTCTGCATACCTAAAATAGCTTGTCAAAATCAAAGACTGATTGATAAAACTGTATCATCCTGTTTGCTGAATTTGTCTGTTTTAATTAACATATTGTCTGCTTTATTAAAAATAGTTCTGCCCTAATTCTTGTTATATAAAATATATGAAATTACTATATCTGGATGAATATTTATCCTATCTGATTTACGAGATGAATTCGGATTTAAGATTTACTTGTCAGCAATTGGAGGAGAATGAAGTATACCGGATTGCCAACAACAAGCTGTTGTGCATTCGGATGAAGGTGAGGCTATTTTTGACTTGGTCAAATACAAAGGTTTACGGATTTTATAAAAATCAGATGGTGTGCATTCCACCAAACATAGGAACCCTGATAAAATCCATAACGGGTTCGAGATGTGTGCTTTTATTTGGGGAAGGGAATGTAAGTGTATGTGATAAACTTTTCTCAGATTCTTTGTTTGCCAAGGGGGAAGAACCAACTCAGACAATCTCATTCTTCCCGCTAAGAAGCCTCTGATAGAAGTATTGGGCTCTGTTAGAACATATTTGGATACAAGGTTGCTGAAGGAGCTATATGTAAGATGAAAAATAACGACATTCTTTTTCGCATTGACCTGCATTAGGCGGCACTTTGAGAAAATGTTATGGAAACTATAAAAAAGCGAATACTGCCAAGAAGGGCTGATTTATATAATATTTCGGAACGCTCCTTCAGTAGGAGATTCCACCCCTGTTTTGGGAAAAATCCCAGCAAGTGGATATGGGAGCTAAATTTGTTGGATAGATGTACAAGACATAAAGAGGAAAGACTCTGAAAGATAAGGAGATCTGAACCTTGCTTCCCCCATTTTTTCGTAAAAATATACGGGGAAGGAGATGTTTTGTATTCAAATATTTACAATATCTATGGGTATGATGATACTTGGATTTACTTTTGAAACAAGTAAATGTACTGATAAAATGGGATGATTCCCTTATGTTTAATTAAAAACTGAATTTAATGAAAAAAAACATTTTGATTTTATGTATGCTTGGAGTGTCTGTCTTGACCGCAAACGGACAGACCTTGTTGAAAGGAACAAAGTTTATGGACAACTGGTCTGTTGGAGTCAAAGGTGGGGTGACTACTCCTATGACACACAGTGCCTTCTGGAAGAATTCACGCCCTGCCATGGGTGTTGAACTGTCAAAACAGATAACACCGGTTCTGAGTCTGGGAACTTCTTTCATGGGATACATTAATACAAGCAGTAGTAAGACGGCTTTTGACGCTTCGAATATTGAGCTTTTAAGCAAGTTTAACATGATGAATCTTTTCGGTGGTTATCCCGGAACACCTCGAATCTTTGAAATGGAGGTTGTAGCTGGAATAGGCTGGCTTCATGACTATGTCAATGGTACGGGAGACGCTAACTCCTGGGGTACACGGCTGGGAATGGACTTCAACTTCAATATCGGGAAGGAAAAAGCATGGGCAATCAGTCTGAAGCCTTCATTGGTATATGATATGGAAGGTGACTTCAACAAGTACAAGAGCCGTTTCAATGCCAACAATGCACACGTTGAACTACTTGCGGGGATTACCTATTATATAAAGGGAAGTTCCGGCAGGCATCATGCCATTCTCGTAAAGGAATATGACCAAAGAGAGGTGGACAACCTGAATGCAAGCGTCAACAGTCTGCGCGGCCAGCTATCGGACAGCCGGAAACAGACAGAGGAAGCAGCTGCTCATGTGGACATGCTCCAGAAGCAGCTGGCTGAATGTCAGAACAAGAAACCGGTCATTGAAACCGTCATTGAAAAAGCCAAGACACTGGAGTCTATCGTAACTTTCCGTCAGGGCAGTTCCAAGGTTGACGCCTCACAACTTCCCAATGTGGAACGGATCGCCTCCTATATGAACAGGCATCCTGAATCCAAGGTCGTTATCAAGGGATATGCCTCACCGGAAGGAAGCATGGAGGTGAATGAGAGGATAGCACGTGCACGTGCGGAGTCAGTCAAGGATATCCTGACAAAAAAATATCGGATAGCGTCCTCACGCATCACTGCGGAAGGACAAGGCATAGGGGACATGTTCTCTGAACCGGACTGGAACAGAGTCAGTATCTGTACCTTACAGGAAAAGAAATAATATCCGAGACTATGGTTCCACTCAATTCACAGCATAATCTGCAAGGTGTATGAATAGCAAATTTCATATAAACCATGGATTGCAGTGCGGATTATAGTCGGTCTGAAACGTAGCCAGTTGCCAATCGGTAACTGGCTTTTTGGTCTCATCGAGTTTACGAGGAATTTGCGGGTTGAGCCGCAAACGGGCTGCATCATTAAGCCATTTCATGCTGTCCTCATAATCCCGTATCCGTACAACACTCACATTGTTCGGTGCTATGAGTTTTGTAAGTTCATAAACGGCCAGTCTTACCATGTGCCTCTTAAGGTTAGGATTACGTGGGTCATGTAACACAAGATGTTGTCCTGCTTGTGGTATATCAGCATTTACGTCTGTTTCTGGACAGAACACCCGCCCTTTGTAGACTACGTACTCGTGATCCGAAAGTTCATATGTGTTGTATGCCGGATCATAATCTGCGATAGCTCCCCAATTGTTGGAAGCCATTGGATCGAGATTGCTGTCATAGCTGTCAAGTGTCATTAACGTGTAAAACTCTCCACCATATTCAACCACGTCCCATAATGGATATCCTATGGGCTGCCATGATGATGTTTCTACTTCCTTCCAGCCGCTGACTAGCGGGATGCGGATATCATCGAACTTGTAACCATTCTCCGAAAGGCATGTATAGATGACCCCATTACAATTTACCTTATTACCCGGATAATAGGTGCCAAATTGGGAATAATTTATAACCAGTGCTGCATCTGTATTGATATCGGAACACTCTTCCCAATAAATAACTGTTGACGGCTTGCGATAACCGCTGATGGAACGTATCACTTCATGAATTTGTCCTTCAAAATAGATATGCACTCCCACCGGATAGGTAATGCACCGGTCGTATTCGGCAATATATTTTCCTCTGGCAAGCTCTTTCTCCACTTCATAATTCTCCGAGAGATATTCCACGATACTTATTTCTGCCGATTCTTCAGCCTGAACAAACCGCCCGTCATTACCCCGTGTCAGTTGTGCAAGGGCTTCTTGAGTAATGATACCCAAATAATCGTTGTTATTGAGAAACCGTCTATACATATTCTTATTTCGTTGTTAATATGAAAATCCTTCCTGAATAACCGAGGTAGAAACCACATATCCATTTCCGTCTCCGCCACTCTTAAACTTGTACCAACTGTCACGCAGATAATAACACAGCAGATAGTCAAGGCAGTCTGACAAGTGCCCGTAACGCTCGTATTTGATACCGGTTTTCGGATCGGTAGTCTTCTGTTTATTCTTTGAACCGTCCTCGTTGCGGAGCTGATAAATCAAATCCTGTGTAAGCTTCCGGCATTTGATATCTATCTGTATATCCCAGCCGCTGTAACCGTCGAACACCTCGTTTACAAACTCACAGCGTGTCGCCTGCGGAGGCTGCTTTCGTAAAAGTTTCACTTTCGGGCGTAAGATCCCTTTACCAAAAGTGTCCGTAATGATGGTGTAGTTGTTAACTCCGTCCTCGTTAGTGGTGGAGCGCTGCAATCCGGATGGATCTCCTGTTACATCCACTCCACCAATATGTTTGTCACGGTAAAGTTTCAAACGTACTTTTCGTGCCAATGCAGGCGTATTATTCTCTTTTTCCTCCGGTTTACCGAGTATTTCCTCAAGTATATATACCTTCTTGTTGTCGTAGTCTATCTGTGCGGAAAGCACGGACATTTGGGGAGCGACATTGAAATCCCAAACCGTAACAAGCGGTTTGGTAGGATCATACACTTTTTCTTTCAGCCCGGTAACAAGATGCCTGGAACCATCAAAACTGCGATAAATGGCCATATCGTTGGCCTCCACAAAGTCCCAGTTACCATAAAGCAGGCGTTCCTTGGTAGCTTGGTCCCGAATTTTGTTCAATGCAGCCTCATAAACCTGACGAAAAGCAATGTTCGGGTTATCAAATACGGAAAACGGAATATAGGATTCACCTTCACGGCAAATAACTTTTTCACCATTCTCGTCTTGTACAAAACGGGAGCGCACCCAGTTGATTGTCGGATTAGTCGTGAGTAACATTCGTGGCGTCCTGAACGTTTCGTGGATTCTCCAACGGAGACGGGAAAACAGCACCTCGACAGCCCGTTCGGAAATCTCCGATACCTCGTCCACCATAGCAATAGTATATTCGGACGAACCAAAACGTTCAAAGTTCGGGTCGCTGGGGATGTCTGCCATCTCTTTCATGATAATAACCGAATCATTCCAGAATGTGAGTGTGCCTTCGAGATTGTTTATCTTGTAATTTATATCCTCTTTAAGCCCCCAATCTTTCAGTATCGACTTGATGGTATTCCAGGTCGATTCCTTCAATGATTTGAGCGTCTTACGGGCGACGACCGCACGAATATTCTCAAACCGGATACACGAGGATACCAACCATATGCTACCGATAAAAGACTTTCCGCCACCCGCTGCTCCCCCACCCAATATCAACTGTGGAAGGTTTTGCGACCTGCATTGCTTACATTGCGGCTTATACTGCGGATTCCTTTGCGGATCGTAACCGACAAGGATTTGCTCTATTTCTCCGCCGCAGTGGGGACAATAATTAGGTTGCAACAACTTCCACAGTTCATATTGTCGTGGTGACGGTTTGAACTCGATATGCAGGTTTTTAGGCGGTTTGAGCCTGTTGACCGCCATCCCTTATATGATTTGAATGGTTATATCGGTTTCAGACTCAAGTATGGAATATAATTTCTGGAAAGTAGCACGGGATTCCAACACTTTCCCTTTAACCGTGTTATTTCCCACGATGATACAGCCGGCAGAATCAACTTCGGTATTGCCGGAATGAATCAGGATACCGATGAAATGGGGCACATCGTGCAGATACGGCATCTTCTTCTTGTACTTGGGACTGTACTGAAGAGTAACTTTGTATGTCCCAGCGGGAATGGCAGTCTTAGCATAGATCTTTTCCTTGCAGGTACAAGAACAGTCATCAGGGGTATTAGGGCAAACAGCAGGAAGTTCTCTTACGGTATCTTCAATGGTGTTACAGAAAAAATTGCCATTGATGGACAAGTCGCCTATTGTATAGGTCGAGCATCTGAATTTGCGGTTGAGTGTTAGCTTCATACTTTGATACTATTTGTATCGAAAGAGTAGCACCAACTATTGAATAGAGTTTGTTGGGAATGTTTATAAAACACGTTATATTGTTAATCACGTTGAAATCCTTATATTTATTTAAATCTTTTTGTTCTTAGCCAAATACGCTTGTACATCTTATACCACTTAACTCTTTTAGACTAGGATCACAAATGGTTTTGGCTACCAATAATAGCAATGAAGCTCCTTTAAAAGTTGGCATTGAGTTGTTCTGCCAACACATTGGTGTTAAAAGGGTGACTTTGTATCGCATGGGCGTTTAGGCTATGAATAAAAGATTTGTTTAGATTGCATTATGCGAAATACCAATTAATTGGTATTTTATTATATGGGAAAATTCCTTTAATTTGCAAAAATAAAACTGCATGAATATGAAAAAGACATTCATTCTTCTATACATTTCTTTAATATTGCTTTCTTGTCAAAAAGAAGAGAACAATAAAATTTATGAATATCAGGTATTACCAAGTGAAAATGCATTTAAACCATTCAGCTGTTTTGGGGAGAAACGTACTATTACGGTTACAATTATTCAGAAAACATTAATAGATGATATTTTAGATTCAGAGGTTCCTATTATTCCCAAAGATGTTTTGGTCGAATTTGATAAAGCTCTGTTTTCTGATATAGAGACAAAAGTGGAGGGTGGTCAGGTGATATTAAATATAACCTCAAATATAAATAAAGAAGATAAAATGTTGAATGGCGATTTGCGGATTTCATACTCTACCATCAATGGCATAAAAGTAGAAAAGATTCCACTAATTATAGATAAAGGCAAGTTGACATTTCTGTATAAAATCCAGTCGGAACAAAACCCTTTTATTCTACCAGCTGAAGGTGGCAAATTTGAGTTGCCTTTTACGTGTAAAAAACAGACATATTTGAATGGTCAGTTTATAGAAGAAAGGTATTCAGCATTGAAAGGATTAAGATTCAAAACGATAAGTACTGGTAATATCTGGTTTCTTACGGTCAGAAAAGACGGGGAAAAAATCGGTTTCTACAAATTTACTTTTGTGGGAGAAGGACCATATAACCAAAAGACAGAGCCCGAATGCTATTTTAACATATATATCCATGACGCAGATGTGGTAGCAGATAATCCTCCGGAAATATTCAGACAAGATTTTATACAGCCCCAAACCCCAGGTGAGGATTATTATATCCCTTCCCGGGCCTCTTATAAGCATGGTACTTTCGACTTATAACATATTCAGTATTAAATAATTGCATTAGAACGGCATGTATAATTTTAACCAATTATGTTTTTAGATGTTATTCTCGGATGATAGAGGGGAAAAAATGGACAGTTCCAAGATGTTGGAACATTTGGAAATAGATATACTTTGATCATGAGACAAATGAACATATACCAGCTCAAGGATTAATGGCATATATTTGTTTACGCAACTATATACTTTATTGTACCAATGATTGTATATAATGACTGGCTGTGCTGAATCCACAACCAGCCATTATTGAAATTACGATGCTCATCAATTAAGTATTGAATTAAAAATAATTATCATCAATAAAGCGGTCCAATTTTCCTTAATTAAAATATAACATATTTCTCAAAATTCTTCATTGAAAACATTAAACCCTTTTGGGATTTTTCTCTTAATCATACTATATCCCATTAAAGCATATAAAATGCCTATAATACCTATAAATAATATTGATGCCAATCCATCTTTTTCAGGATTTGATTCTTTTGGTACTATTTCTATAAATGGTATAACCAATGCGAAAACAGTAAAGAGTAAGCCTGTAATAAAAATAGCCCAGCCAGATGCTACTTTCACTATTTTTTTAGAGAGTGTTGTCTTTGTTAAAATATCAATTATGTATGTAGGCTGTCTCTTATACACATCTCCGAGCCCACG